>NZ_RCVI01000216.1:0-108999 GCF_003667455.1 Micromonospora sp. CV4
AGCCCGACCCGTCCGGTCCGGCCGAAGGCCCTCCGCCCGGCACCCCTGCCGGCTGGGATCCGGGCGCGCCGCCCGCCTGGGGGCCGCCACCGGGCGCGCCGCTGCAGGGCTGGGTGTTCCCGCCCACCGGCGGCTACCCGATCGGCGCCGGGCCGTACGGCGGACAGCCCTGGTACCCGGGGCCGCCGGCCGGCGGGTGGTACCCGCCCGGCCTCGATCCGGCCGACCAGCTGGTCACCCCACCGGGGGCCGGGCTCAGCGGTTGGTTCGACCGGTGTGTGGGCGCGGTCCGGCGCGGCTGGCGATTGCTGCTGCCCATCCTGCTGCTCACACAGGTGCTGCCGGCGGCGGTGCTGTCGGTGCTCTCGCTCGGGCTGGACCCGAGCGCGAAGTGGGAGACGACCGCCGTCGAGGGGTCGACCTCGCTGCCGGACAACTTCCTCATCGACCTGGCGACCGTGTTCCTGGTCGTCATCGGCGGCAGCCTGCTGATCGGGTTGGTGCAGGCCGTGGGCTGGGCGGCCGGCACCTGGGTGATCACCCGTCAGGCGGTCGGTGAGCCGGTCCGCCTGGGTGACGCGCTGCGCTACGGACTGCGCCGCGCGCTCGGCCTCTGGGGCTGGACGCTGCTGATCAGCGTGATCGTCGGCCTGGGCATCTGCTTCTGCGTCCTCCCCGGGGTCTACCTCGCCTTCGCGCTCAGCATGGCCGGGCCGGTGTACCTCTTCGAGCGGCAGAACCCGATCGGCCGGTCGTTCCGGATGTTCCACGACCGGCTCGGGCTGCTGCTGGGGCGGGTGGCGCTGGTGGCGGCGGTGGTGATCGTCGGCACTCTGGTCGCCAGCGTGCTGGAGGGGGTCGGCAGCGCCCCGTTCGGGGTCGACCCGCTCGCCACCCCGGGTTCCGCGATCGGCGTGGTGCTGGTGACCGCCGTCGGCGCGCTGCTGGCCCTCCCCGCGCACTTCGCGCAACTGGTGGGGCTGCTGGTGACGTACGCCGAGCAGCGGGCCCATGAGCGGCCGGTGAACGCCGCCGGACTGGCCGGGGAACTCGGCTGACCGAGGCCGTCGTGCTTGCACTCGGCAGGGGAGAGTGCTAAACAAGGTGTTGGCACTCGCATACCGCGAGTGCCAATGGTCGGGACGGTGGGGCCAGTTGCGCCGGCGTGGAGACGCCGGGGTGACATGGCCGGTCGTCGCGGGCTATCCGGCCCGGCCGAAGGACGTCGTCGTCGCCAGGTGGCGACGTCCCAAGGTGCGTACACCAGGCGGCCCATCCGGGGCACACAACTCGGGTGGCCCGTGAGTGTCCAGGAGGACAACGCCGTATGGCCAAGATGATCGCGTTCGACGAAGAGGCTCGCCGCGGCCTCGAGCGAGGCATGAACCAGCTCGCTGACGCCGTGAAGGTGACCCTCGGCCCCAAGGGCCGCAACGTCGTGCTCGAGAAGAAGTGGGGTGCCCCCACCATCACGAACGATGGTGTGAGCATCGCCAAGGAGATCGAGCTCGAGGACCCGTACGAGAAGATCGGCGCCGAGCTGGTCAAGGAGGTCGCCAAGAAGACCGACGACGTTGCCGGTGACGGCACGACGACGGCGACCGTCCTGGCCCAGGCCCTGGTTCGCGAGGGCCTGCGCAACGTGGCCGCCGGCGCCAACCCGATGGCCCTGAAGCGGGGCATCGAGGCCGCGGTCGCGAGCGTCTCGGAGGAGCTGTCCAAGCTCGCCAAGGACGTCGAGACCAAGGAGCAGATCGCCTCCACCGCCTCCATCTCCGCTGGCGACAGCACCGTCGGCGAGATCATCGCCGAGGCGATGGACAAGGTCGGCAAGGAAGGCGTCATCACCGTCGAGGAGAGCAACACCTTCGGCCTGGAGCTTGAGCTCACCGAGGGTATGCGCTTCGACAAGGGCTACATCTCGGCCTACTTCATGACCGACCCGGAGCGCATGGAGGCCGTCTTCGACGACCCCTACCTCCTGATCGTCAACAGCAAGATCTCGTCGGTCAAGGACCTGCTCCCGACCCTGGAGAAGGTCATGCAGTCGGGCAAGCCGCTGCTGATCATCTCCGAGGACATCGAGGGCGAGGCTCTGGCCACCCTGGTCGTCAACAAGGTCCGGGGCACCTTCAAGTCGGTCGCCGTCAAGGCGCCGGGCTTCGGTGACCGCCGCAAGGCCATGCTCGCCGACATCGCCATCCTCACCGGTGGCCAGGTCATCAGCGAGGAGGTCGGCCTCAAGCTGGACACCGTCGGCCTCGACATGCTGGGCCGCGCCCGCAAGGTCGTGGTGACCAAGGACGAGACCACCATCGTCGACGGTGCCGGTGACGCCGAGCAGATCCAGGGCCGGGTCAACCAGATCCGGGCCGAGATCGACAAGAGCGACTCCGACTACGACCGCGAGAAGCTGCAGGAGCGGCTGGCCAAGCTGGCCGGTGGCGTTGCGGTGATCAAGGTCGGCGCGGCCACCGAGGTCGAGCTCAAGGAGCGCAAGCACCGCATCGAGGACGCCGTTCGCAACGCGAAGGCTGCCGTCGAGGAGGGCATCGTCCCGGGTGGTGGCGTCGCGCTGGTGCAGGCCGGCAAGACCGCCTTCGACAAGCTGGACCTGGTCGGCGACGAGGCGACCGGTGCCAACATCGTCAAGGTCGCGCTGGACTCCCCGCTGCGGCAGATCGCCGTCAACGCCGGCCTCGAGGGCGGCGTCGTGGTGGAGAAGGTTCGTAACCTCGAAGCGGGTCACGGCCTCAACGCCGCCAACGGCGAGTACGTCGACCTGCTGGCCGCGGGCATCATCGACCCGGCCAAGGTGACCCGGTCGGCGCTGCAGAACGCCGCGTCCATCGCGGCGCTCTTCCTCACCACCGAGGCCGTCGTCGCGGACAAGCCGGAGAAGACCCCGGCTGCCCCGGCTGGCCCGGGTGGCGGGGACATGGACTTCTGAGTCCAGTTCCGACACCGAACGGGGCGGGCCGCTGACGCGGTCCGCCCCGTTCGTCGTCAGGTGGGTAGCGGGCGCTGATTGCGCCGCTTCTGCGCCCGGTCGTACGGCGGGGGCAGTTGGATCGGTGCGTCCACCATCTCCTGCGGCTCCTCGGCCACCGGCTCGCCGTTGGTGGTCATCTCGGCCAACTGCTCGGCGTCGCCGTAGTCGAGCCGGTCGAACGGCAGTTGGCCGGGGAGTTCGCCGACCGGTTTCCAGGTGACGGGCGGGCCGTCCTCGGTCTGGTCGTCATCCGTGGTCATGGCTGCCTCCTCTACGGAAACGGTAGGGGGCGTCGATGCCCGACGCGGGCGAATGGCACTATCTGGGTCTATATCCTATTCGCCCTTATTTGGTGCTCAGCGTCCGCCGGTACAGGAAGAAGACCCGCTCGATCCGGGCGCCGGCGCTGCCGGAGTAGAACGGCACCGGCCCCACCCAGCCGATCTGCGCCCGGTCCAGCCCCGCCTCCCGCTGATCGCGCAGACAGCGGCGCAGCAGCACCCCGCCGATGCCCGAACCCTCGGCGGCCGGGGCGGTGCCCATCGGCCCGAACCAGCTCGGCCGCGACGATCCGTAGGCGGCGAAGCCGAGCAGCTCGCCCGCCCGCTCCGCCAGGTGGCAGCCGGCGCCGTCGCGACCCACCGAGCCGGCCAGCTCGCCGTCCCACGCGCCACCGAAGGTGGACCGGGCGAACGCCGCCAGCGCCGGCAGGTCCGTCGGCTCCGCCCGGCGTACCGTGATCCCCTGCCCGGCCAGCCGCCGCTCGGCCGCCTCGGTGGACCGCAACGCCGGTGACCCGTCGTACGACAGGTCGGCGGTCATGTTCCAGGCGGTCCGGTCCTGCCGGTAGCCGAGCGCCAGGGCGGCGCAGACCGCCGGCGTGTAGCGCACGTCGATGCCCGGCCAGGCGTAGTACGGCGGGTTCCCGGCCAGCAGCACCTCGGTCACCCCGTGCCCGGCGAGCATCCGTTCGCCCCGCTCCAGCAGCGCCCGGCCGACGCCCCGACGACGCTGCTCCGGGAGCACCGCGACCAGGTCGACGTGCCCGAGAGCCGGGTCGGCCGACGACACCGAACCGAGCAGCACTCCGACCAGGTCCGCACCCCGGTACGCCCCCACCGCGACCACCGGCCGGTCGGCGGCGGCCCGAGGCCAGAGCGCGTCCACGATGGTGGCCGCCTCGGCGGCGTCCTCGGGCAGGTCGAGCGCCTGCGCACAGAGCCGCGCCGCGGCGGGGGCCAGGTCGGGGGTCAGCTCGCTGACGGTGATCTCGGCGTCCATGGTCGCCGACCCTAGATCACCGGGTGTTGCTTCGCGCTCCCGCCCGTCCTCAGCGCCGGGCGGCCCGGACGGCGGCGTACGCGTCGACCTGCCCGGACCCCGTGACGTTCGCCGGGCCGCCGCAGGCGTCGGCCGGGTTGCTGGAACGGTAGGTCGGCTGGGCCGGCGTCGCGGTGTCCCGCAGGATCTGCCGGGTCCGGGCCAGGTCGCCGACCAGCGTCGGGTTGGCCGACCACATCAGCGCGACCACCCCGGCCACCTGCGGGGTCGCCATCGAGGTGCCGTCCAGTTTGGCGTACCCGCCGCCCGGCATGGCCGACACCACGCCCACGCCCGGCGCCAGCACGTCCGGCTTGCCCGGACCGCCCGGCACCGGCCCGCGCGAGGAGAACTCGGCCACCCGCCGCTGTGCGTCCACCGCGCCCACCGTCAGCACGTCCGGATACGGCGCCGGCGGGTCGTCGATGGACGCGCACCACGGGCCGGTGTTGCCGGCGGCGGCGACCACGAAGATCCCGGCGGCGTCCAGCGCGGCGGTGGCCGGGCGCAGCACGTCGCGGTCGCAGCCCTCGATCGGCGGGCAGCCCCACGAGTTGGTCAGCACCTGCGGGGCGCGCTCCGGCCGGCCGTCCGTGAACGGGTCGCCGCCGGCCGGAAAGGGCGCCAGCATGAACTGGAGGCAGTCCAGGTAGTGGCCGGGGCTGCCCAGGTTGCGGTCCAGATTGACGCAGCCCACCCACTGCGCGTCCGGCGCCACCCCGATGCCGCCCCGCCCGACCGCGCTGCCCACCGTGTGGGTGCCGTGCCCGCCCTGGTCGGTCGGGGTCCGGGTGCCGTCCCACGGGTCGTACCAGGAGTCGTCCCCGCCGCGGAAGCCGGCCCGCAGCGCCGGATGGGCGCCGTCCACACCGGAGTCCGAGCTGCCCACCACCATGCCCGCGCCGGTCACGCCGAGCTGCGACCACACCCGGTCGGCGCCGAGCTGTCGGATGTTCCACTCGGGGCCGGTGGGCGCGGCCGCGGTGCCCCGGCTCTGCCCGGCCGGGGCCGGCAGTGGCCGCAGTCGCTGGCTGACCAGCACCCGGGCCACCTCCGGGCGACGCGCGAGCCAGGCCCGCACCGCCGGACCGCCGTCCACCTCGACCGCGTTCACCAGGTAGTAGCGCACCGGATCGAGCCGGAGCCGCCGCACCTCCCGGCGCAGGTCGGTCTGGCTCCGGTCGGCGGTCGTCACGAGCCGCCGGTACACCTCCGCCGCCCGGGCGTCCCGTCCGGCCCGGCCGGGCGTGCCCGCCGGCAGGCCGCTCAGGTCGGCCTGCTCGCGCAGCACCACCAGCAGCCGCTCGCCGTGCAGGCCGGGCTGACCGGGCCCGAGGTCGACCACGCCCACCGCGATCAGCAGCACCGCCGCGGTGACCGCCGCCACCCGCCGGTTCGGCGTGCGGGCCGTCGGCCGGGCCAGCAGCACCGCGTACCCGATGGCGACCAGGACCGCGACGGCCAGGCCGGCGCCGGCGGCGGCCGCCACCCAGAACGGCACGTCGCGGGTGCCGACCAGCAGCAGGGTGATCTCTTCCGGATCGGTGAAGGCCAGCGGGCCGAGCGTGGCCAGGCCCACCAGCCAGCCGGTCGCGGCCCGGCCGGCGTGCACGGCGTCCGTCGCCCGGACGGGCGTGTTCGCCCGACCGCCGGCGGCCGGACGCCAGGTCGCAGCCCACAGGGCTGCCAGGGCGAAACCCGCGGGCGGCAGGGTCAGCAACGCGGGCAGCTGCGCACCGGACTGGCCGATGCCCGCGGCGAGCAGCAGCAGCGCCACGCCGGCGACCAGGCCACCGACCAGCACGAGCCGGACCGGCCGGGGCGGCTGGCCGACCGCGAACCGGGACCAGAAGGGACCGTCCAGCAGCGTCGCGGCGAGCACCCCCAGCGCGGCCGCGGCCAGCAGGGCGAGCACGGTCTCCAGCAGCCCGCCGAGCGCGCCCAGCCAGACCCAGGGCAGCAGCAGCGCCAGCCCGGCGGCGACCGCGAGCAGCGGCACCGGGCCGGTTGTCGCGCGGTCTCCCGAGCCGGCCGGCCCGGCGGACGCCGACCGGCGTGCCGACCAGCGCAGGACGAGCGCGGTGAGTGCCGCCGTAGCGGCCAGCGCGGCGAGGTACGCCTCGTGGTGCACCGGCGGTACGACCCGCAGTAGCGTGAGCGCCCCGAGCGTGAGCACGGCGGCCAGCCAGGCCCGCCCGGTGGCCCGGACCGCGGCCGACCGGGGCAGCATGGCCAGCAGCAGCGTCGGCGTGCCCACCAGGACGACGGTGGCCAGGCCCAGCGCCGGCCAGAGCCAGCCCACCCGGTCCCGCCCGAATCCCAGCAGCACCTGGTCGGTGAGCCAGCCACCCGTCTGGGTGGCCACGGTCACCGCCACTGTCCAGCCACCGGCCAGCACGGCCGCGACCACCGGCCACGGGTTGGACCGGCCCGGGAGCGACGGCTGGTAGGGCGGCGGTTGACCAGCGGGTGACGAAGGGCCGACCTGCATGACTCGCACAGTACGGGGCCGGCGGCGCATGTCGGCACGCTGGCCACGGCGGTTACGGTGGACAAATGCGCGACCCCAACATCTCCCGCTCCGTCGCCGGGCAGCTCTCGCCGGTACGCCGGGCCGCCGACCTGCGCCGACTCCGCGCGGAGCGCTTCGACGTGCTGGTCATCGGAGGCGGGGTGACCGGCGCCGGCGCCGCCCTGGACGCGGCGTCCCGCGGTCTGAAGGTCGCCCTGGTCGAGGCGCGCGACCTCGCCGCGGGCACCTCCAGCCGGTCCAGCAAGCTCATCCACGGCGGCCTGCGCTACCTGGAGCAGTTGGAGTTCCACCTGGTCCACGAGGCGCTCACCGAGCGAGGGCTGCTGGCCACCCGGCTCGCGCCGCACCTGGTCCGCCCGGTGCCGTTCCTGGTGCCGCTGCCGGCCGGCAAGGGCCTGCGGGATCTGCCCGTCCGGATCTTCCGCCGCTCGTACTACGGCGCCGGCGTGGCCACCTACGACGCCTTCGCCGGAGTCTTCGGCGGTGGCCGGGGCATGCCGCTGCACCGGCACCTGACCCGGGAAGGGGCCCGACGGATCTTCCCGAGCCTGCGGGCCGACGCGCTGGCCGGGGCGATCCGCTACTACGACGGGCAGGTCGACGACGCCCGGCTGGTGGTCACCCTGGCCCGCACCGCGGCCAGCCTCGGCGCCACCGTGGTGAGCAGCGCCCGCGCGGTCGGGCTGATCCGGCAGGCGCGCGAGGTGACCGGCGTCCGGGTCCGCGACCTGGAGGCGCCGGCCGGCTCTCCGGACGCCGAGTTCGAGGTGCAGGCCCGCACGGTCATCGCCGCCACCGGCGTGTGGAGCGACGACATGTCCCGGATGCTCAACGACGTGGGCCTGCGGCCCGGCATCCGGGTGCGCGCCTCCAAGGGGGTGCACCTGGTGGTGCCCCGCTCGGCGATCACCGGCGAGACCGGGCTCATCCTTCGTACGGCGACCTCGGTGCTGTTCGTCATCCCGTGGGGCGGGCACTGGATCATCGGCACCACGGACACCGACTGGCGACTGGACCGGTCCCACCCGGCGGCGTCCGCCCGCGACATCGACTACCTGTTGGAGCAGGTCAACGCCGTGCTGGAGCGGCCTCTGACCACCGCCGACATCGAGGGCGTCTACGCCGGGCTGAGGCCGCTGCTGGCCGGCGAGGCCGACTCCACCTCGAAGCTCTCACGTGAGCACGCGGTCTTCGAGCCGATGCTCGGGCTGCTGCTGGTCGCCGGCGGCAAGTACACGACGTACCGGGTCATGGCCTCGGACGTGGTGGACCGGGCCGCCCGCCGGCTGGGCGGGGCCCGTCCGTCGCGTACGGCCGACCTGCCGCTGCTGGGCGCGGACGGATACCCGGCCATGTGGCGGGACCGGGCCGACCTGGCCCGGCGGCACGGCGTGCCGGTGGGCGTGGTGGAGCACCTGCTGGAGCGGTACGGCACGCTCACCCTGGATCTGCTGGCGCTGATCGACGCCGATCCACTGCTCGCCTCCCCGCTGGCCGGGGCACCGGAGTACCTGGCGGCGGAGGTCGCCTACGCGGCGCGGGCCGAGGGTGCGCTGCACCTGGAGGACGTGCTGACCCGGCGGACCCGGATCTCCTTCGAGACCAGCCACCGGGGGCTGGAGTCGGCGGAGCACACCGCCGAGCTGATGGGCGCGGTGCTCGGGTGGGACGCGGTCACCCGGGCCCGGGAGGTCGAGCACTACCGCGCCCGGGTGGAGGCGGAACGGCAGTCCCAGCTGATGCCGGACGACGCCGCGGCGGACGCGGCCCGGCTGGGCGCTCCGGACGTCCGGGGCTACGCGGCCGACCGGGGTGGCGACGACGATCAGGCCGCGTTGCGTCCGTCCGCTCGGTGACGAAAAGGAACGTTACCGAGGGGTAACCATCGATACCGGCCCGGATGGTGGTTTCGGCTGCTATCTACGGTGGGGTAGGTTCCGCGCGTGCATTCCCGCGCGCGCTCCCGCCTGCTCATTCCGCTTCTCGCCACGGTGCTCGCCGGCGCCCTCACCGGGTGTTCGCTGTTCGACCGCGACACCGGGAGCCGCCCGGCGGCGCAACCGCCGGTGGGTGCGGCCGCCGGCGGGCCGGCGCCCGAGATCCCGACGACGGTCGCCGCAGGTCAGGTCAGCCTCCTCCAGCGGCTCGGCGCGGACGGCCCGATCCGCACGCTGAGCGTCGAGCGGGACGGCACCTGGCAGTGCCTCGACTGCGCCGGTGACGGCGTCACCTCCCGGGGCACGCTCGCCCCGGAGCAGACCGAACGGCTCCAGGTGCTGCTGGCCGACCCCAGGCTGGCGAACGAGACCGATCAGGCCCGGCAGTACCGGGTCACCTGCATCGACGCGCTGACCTCCAGCCTGCTCACCTCCGCCGGGCTGATCACCTCGCAGGACTGCCCGGGCGAGGAGCGCCCGCCGGTCTCCGGGGAGATCCTGCTGCTGCTGACGCAGGCGACCCCGGCCGAGGTCGTCGGCTGATCGCGCACCGGGGCGCGGGTCGCCGCCCCGATCCGGTCAGAGCACCTTGCCGGGATTGAGCAGGCCGGCCGGGTCCAGCGCCGACCGGATCGCCTGGTGCACCCGGACCCCGACCGGGCCGATCTCCCGGGCCAGCCAGTCCCGCTTGAGCAGCCCCACCCCGTGCTCGCCGGTGCACGTGCCGCCCAGATCCAGGCCGAGCCGCATGATCTCGTCGAACGCCCGTCGGCCCCGCTCCACGCTCGCCGGGTCGGCGCGGTCGACCACGATGTTCGGGTGCATGTTGCCGTCCCCGGCGTGCCCCACCACGCCGATCGGCACCTCGCACTCCGCCGCGATCCGGGCCACCCCGTCCAGCAGCGCGGCGAGCGAACCGCGTGGCACCGCCACGTCGTCGATCACCAGACCGCCGTTGCCGCCCGGGTACGCGTCGGCGGCGAACTTCTCCATCGCCGGGTGGGCGAGCCGCCGGGCCTGCAGCAGCGCCGCCGCCTCCACCGCGTCGGTGGCCGCGTAGACCTCGTCGGCGCCGACCGCCTCGCACACCTCGGCCAGGCCGGCCAGGTCGTCGGCCGCCCGGCTGCCGGTGTCCGCGGCGGCCAGCAGCAGGGCCTGCGCGTCCGTCCGCAGCCCCATCGGCTGGTACGCCTCGATGGCCCGCAGGTGGGTCTGGTCGAGCAGTTCCAGCAGGCTGGGAGTGAGCCCCCGGGCCGCGATCGCGGCCACCGCCGCGCCGGCCGCCGCCGTGGACGGGAAGACCGCCACCAGGGTCAGTGAATCGGCCGGCGCGGGCCGCAGCGCCACGGTCACCTCGGTGATCACCCCGAGGGTGCCCTCCGAGCCGACGAAGAGCCGGGTCAGGTCGTAGCCGGCCACCCCCTTGGCGGTACGCCGACCGGTGCGCAGCACCTCGCCGGAGGCGAGCACCACCTCCAGGCCGAGCACGTACTCGGTGGTCACGCCGTACTTGACGCAGCACATGCCGCCCGCGTTGGTGGCCACGTTGCCGCCGATGGTGGACGACTCCCAGGAACCCGGGTCCGGCGGGTACCAGAGCCCCTTCCTGGCCACCGCCGCGGCGAGCGTCGCGTTGACCACCCCCGGCTGGACCACCGCGATGCGGCTCACCGGGTCGATCTCCCGGATCTCGTCCATGGCGACGGTGCTCAGCACCACCGCGCCGTCCACCGCGTTGGCCGCGCCGGCCAACCCGGTCCGCGCGCCCTGCGGCACCACCGGTACGCCGTGCCGCGCCGCCGCCCGAACCACCGCGACCACCTGCTCGGTGCTGCGCGGACGGGTCACCACGAGCGGGGTGCCGGCCGCGCACAGGTCGGCCTCGTCCCGCTCGTGCATGCGCAGCAGGTCCGGGTCGGTGAGCACGGCGTTCTCGCCCAGAGCGGCGCGCAGCTCGTCGAGGAGTGGGGTGGGGGCCATGCAGCTGAGGCTAGGTCGCCGGCCGCCGATCATCAACATGATCGACTGGGCGGGCTAGCTTGGCACCATGCTCTACCTGGACCGGCCTGCCTGGCCGTGGCGCGGTCGGCTCTGGTCACACCTGATCAGCGACGTGTCGTACGCCGAGCTGCACGCCTTCGCGGAGGCGCTGGGCGCCCCCCGGCGCGGTTTCGACCGCGACCACTACGACATCCCGGCCGACCGGTTCGCGGCGGCGGTGTGGCTCGGGGCGCGCGTGGTGCCGAGCCGGGAGCTGGTCCGGTTGCTCCGCGACGCCGGCCTGCGTCGCCCGAAGCACCTGGTCAGCCCGCGCCCACCGGCGGTTCGGTGAGCGTGGCCAGCTCGCGGCGCAGGTTGGCCCGGGCCGGCTGTTCCCAGCGGCTCGCCAGCGGCGGCAGCCGGAACAGCGCGGGCAGCGCCAGCAGCCCGGTGAGCACCGCGGCCCGCCCGGCCCGGAAGGCCGGCTCCGGCACGTGCGCGTACTCCTGCCGGACGGCGGCCGCGTAGCGGTCGTACGCGGCCGGCGCCGCGCCCAGCACGGCGAGGTCCGCGTCGCAGAGCAGGGCGCCGTCCTGGTCGCCCGGCGCCACGGCGTGACCGGCGGTGAGCAGCACCAGCCGCCGCACCTCGGCCAGCGCGGGCGCCGGCACGCCGAGCCCGGCGAGCACGCTCGCGGCCAGCGTGGCACTGTCCCGTTCGTTGGCGTCGCCCGCCGCCCGCGGGTCGTACACCGCGTCGTGGCACCAGGCCGCCAGCCGGACCAGGTCGGCCCGGTCGGCCAGCGCGGCGTGCCGGTCCACCACGTCGAGGACGGCGGTCAGGTGGGCAACCGTGTGATAGTGCCGGTGCGGCTCCCGCCACCGGGCGAGCAGCTGCTCCCCGGCCCGCGTCGAGCCCGCGCCGGGCTTCGCCCCGGCGCCCCGGGCTGCCGCCCGCCACCGGTCCAGCAGATCGGCCATCGTCCGAGTCTGCCGCATCCGGCCGTCGCAGCGCGGATCGGGAGGATTCAGCGGGCCCGCCTCGGGTAGTCGCGCCCATGGCCGTGGCCCGGGACAAAAGAGCTCCGTTGGTGCGGCGTACCGCGCTGCGTGAAGGGCTGGTGGACGTCGACGGCGCACGGATCGCCGAGGCCACCGAGGAACTGCGGCACCGCAGCAAGGCAACCCTGCACGACCGGCTGCACCGGGTGCGGATGGCCGGCGGGCTGGCGGTGCAGGCCGGGCTCGCCGCGGGGCTGGCGTACTTCATCTCGCACCGGCTGCTCGGCAACCCGCAGCCGGTCTTCGCGCCGATCTCCGCGGTCGGCACCCTGGCGGCCTCGGTCGGCCAGCGGTTCCGCCGGACCGTGGAGCTGATCGCCGGGGTGGGCATCGGGGTGGCCATCGGCGATTTCCTGATCTACCTGCTCGGCACCGGCGCGTGGCAGCTCGGCCTGGTGGTCACGGTGGCGATCCTGCTCACCATCTTCGCCGGGGCCAGCGTGGCCATCGTCATCCAGGCGGCGGCCACGGCGGTGCTGATCGTGACGCTGAGTCCGTCGACCCAGAACCTGGAGATTCCCCGCTTCGTCGACGCGTTCCTCGGCGGTGGGGTCGCGCTGCTGGTGACGGCGGTGCTGCTGCCGCTGAACCCGCTCCGGGTGATCAATCGCGCCGCCCGGCCGGCGCTGGACCTGCTCGCCGCCCAGCTCGACGCCACGGCCGACGGGCTGCGCAACCGGGACCGCGCCACGGTCCAGCAGGCGCTGGAACGGCTGCGGAACAACAAGGAGGAGCTGGCCACCCTGGCCGAGGCGATCGAGGGTGCGAAGGAGACCGCCACCCTCTCCCCGGCCCGATGGCACCGGCGCGACGAGCTGACCCACTACGCGGAGGCGGCGGACCCGATCGACCGGGCGATGCGCAACACCGGCACGTTGATCCGCCGGTCCGTCACGCTGATCGAGGACGAGGAACCGGTGCCGGATCCCATGCCGGACGCGATGAACCACCTCGCCGAGTCGGTCCGGTTGCTCAAGCACGAGTTCGCCGTGGGGGAGGAGCCGGAGAAGGCCCGCGAAAGGGCGCTGCGGGCGGTCAGCGAGGCCGGTCGGGCGTACGGCGCCGGGGTCGGCTTCTCGGGCAGTGTGGTGGTCGCCCAGATCCGCACCACGGCGAGTGACCTGCTGGTGGCCTCCGGGATCGAGCAGGAGGAGGCGAACCGGTGCATCCGCACCTCCTTCGGGGAGCAGGAGCGGCCGATCGGTGAGCCGGCCGAGCCGGGCGATGCGCCGAAACCCCCCACCGCCCCACCGGTCGGCTGACCACGCCGCCCGCCGTCCCGGCTCAGCCGTTGCGCCGGCCGTCCCCGGCTCGGCCGCTGCGCCGGCCGTCCCGGCTCAGCCCAGCGTGGCGAGGGCGGCGAGCAGCCGGTCCACCTGAGCGGAGGTGCTGCCCAGGCCGATGCTGGCGCGCAGCGCGGTGGGCGGCAGGTCCCGCCGGCCGGTGCGCCCCGCGGCCTCGGTCAGCAGCCGCCGAGCCAGCGGGTGGGCGCAGAACAGGCCGTCCCGTACGCCGATCCGGTGATCGACGGCCAGCCGGGCGGCCACCTCGGCCGAGTCCCACCCGGCGACCACGAACGAGACGATGCCGACGCGGGGCGCGTCCGGGCCGAAGGTGCGCAGCTCCACCACGTGCGGCAGGGCCGCGATACCGGCCCGCAGCCGGCCCAGCAGCTCCTGCTCGGTGGCGGCCAGCGCCGCCCGGTCCGCCCCGGCCAGCGCCTCGCACACCGCGGCCAGCGCCACCGCGCCGAGCAGGTTCGGCGTGCCGCCCTCGTGCCGGGCCGGGCCGGTCACCCAGGTCACGTCGTGCGTGGCCGGCCCGACGTGGCTGGTGGCGCCACCACCGGCCAGGTACGGCGCAGCGGCGTCCAGCCAGTCGGCCCGGCCGACCAGCACGCCCGCGCCGAACGGCGCGTACAGCTTGTGGCCGGAGACGGCCAGGTAGTCCACGTCGAGCGCGAGCACGTCGACCGGGACGTGCGGGGCGAGCTGGGCGGCGTCGAGGACGATCCGTGCCCCGTGCCGGTGGGCCACCCGGGCCAGCTCGGCGACCGGCCAGCGCTCACCGGTCACGTTGCTCGCCCCGGTCACCGCGACCAGCACCGGCAGTGCCGCGTTGCTGTCCCGGCGCAGCTCGGTGAGGGCGGCGGCGAGAGCGCGTACCGCCTCGGCGGGATCGGTGGGCACCGGCAGCCGTACCGAGCCGCGTGGCCAGGGCAGCAGGTTGGCGTGGTGCTCGCCCGCGAAGGTGACCACCGTCGTGCCGGCGGGCACCGCCCGCGCCAGCAGGTTGAGCGCGTCCGTCGTGTTGCGGGTGAAGATCACGTGGTCGTCGGCGCGCGCGCCGAAGAAGTCGCCCACCGTCTGCCGGGCCCGCTCGTAGGCCAGCGTGCAGCGCCGGGACAGCGCTCCCGCGCCGCGGTGCACGCTCGCGTACCAGGGCAGCAGCTCGGCCACCGCGTCGGCGGCGGCCCGCGCGCACGGCGCGCTGGCCGCGTAGTCCAGGTTGATCTCGCCCGGTACGCCGAGCACGTCGAGCGGCCGCGACGGTGCCGGCGCGGGCGCGCTGACGGGCCGGGTGGGCAGCGAGGGTACGAGGGTGACGGACACGCCGGAACCTCCGGGGTCAGGGACCCCGGGTGCGATGTCCGGACGGGGTCCGCGCTTGCCCAGCACGCCGATCGGGCTGGGCCCGGTCATCACCCGGGGCACCCCACCGCGAACTCGACGAGGGTTGCCGGCCAGCAAGCCGGGGCTTGACGCTGGCGCTCGTGACCTGTCGGCAGCATAGCGGCTGCCAATGGGCCCGGACCAGCCGGCGGCGGATGGCTACGCTGACCGCATGGCCGACACCCCGCCCGGTGCACCCCTGCCGTCGCCGCCCGCGTCCGCAGCCCCGTCCACCGGCGAGGCGCCCCGGATGCCGCTACGCCGCCTGGGCTGGCGGCGGTTCCTGGTGCTCGCCGGGGTGGTGCTGTTCATCGCCGGGTGCGCGGTGTTCATGGTCTTCACGCTCGGCCAGTCGCTCGGCGTACGGGCACTGCTGATCGGGGTGGTCGCCGCCATCCTGCCGGTGCCGGTGCTGGTCGCCTGCTTCCTCTGGCTGGACCGGTACGAGCCGGAGCCGCTGAAGTATCTGATCTTCTGTTTCGCCTGGGGGGCGTTCGTCTCCACCGCCGCCTCGCTCACCGTGAACGAGTTCGCCGCCGGCCGGTTCGCCGACTGGGGGCTGCCGGCCGCGCTGACCGGGGTGCTGGTGGCGCCGTTCATCGAGGAGCTGACCAAGGCCCTCGGCCCGATCCTGCTGCTGGTGTTCCGTCGCCGGGAGTGGTCCGGGATCACCGACGGCCTGGTCTACTGCGGGCTCTCCGCGGTCGGGTTCGCCATGGTGGAGAACATCCTCTACCTGGGCGGGTACGGCTACGCGACCGGCGCCGACCGGTACGGCCCGGCGACGGGCACCCAGCAGGTCATCGCCATCTTCATCGTCCGGATCCTGCTGTTCGGGTTCGCCCATCCGCTGTTCACCTCGATGACCGGTGTGGGGCTCGGTGTCGCGGCCCGTACCGCCGACCGGCGCGTACGGGTGCTCGCCCCGGTCGCCGGTCTGCTGCTGGCGATGATGCTGCACGGCACCTGGAACCTGCTGCCGACGCTCACCCAGGCCACCGGCGAGGCGCTGATCATGCTGTACGGCTTCCTGGGCCTGATGGTGCCGATCTTCTTCGGAATGGTGGGGCTGGCGGTGTGGCTGCGCGCGTGGGAGGGCCGGCTCACCGAGCGGACGTTGCCGGACTACGTGCGCGCCGGCTGGCTGAGCCCGCCCGAGGTGGCCGCGTTGAGCAGCCTCGGTCGCCGGCACGCGGCCCGTAGTTGGGCACGCCGGGTGGCCGGGGACGCCGGGGTGCGGGCGATGCGCGGGTACCAGTTCGCAGCGACCCGGCTGGCCCTGCTGCGCGACGGGTCGCTGCGCGGTCTGGACCGCAAGCCCGCCGACCGGGAACGGACGGCCTTCGAGGAGCGGCAGCTGCTGGAGGCGATCACCGCGTACCGGTCGTTCTTCGTGGGGCGGGACCCGCAGGCCCCGGCCGGGGTCTGGGACGGCAGCCGCTACCACCTGCGCTTCCCGGACGGCTCGCAGCGTCCGGTGGCCGCGCCGGAGGAGCCGGTGGTGCCGATCCCGGTGGTGCTGGCCGCGCCGCAACCTCCGGTGGGATACGCCCCGCAGGGCTGGTACGGCCCTCCGCCGGGGGCGCCCTGGCCGCCCCGCCACCAGTGACGGCCGGCGGCGGCTCAGGTCATCAGGGTGGTGAGGAAGTCACCGAGGCCCTGGGCCATCGCCATCAGCGCGGCCCCGATCGCCTTGAACATCTGCGCGGCGCCGTCCGGCCGGAATGCCATGAAGTAGATCAGGAACGCGACGCTGCCCCAGGCCAACAGCTTCTTCACGAATACCGGCATCGTCCCTCCCCAGGGCCACGGTCGCCGGATGGCTTCCCTTCGTGCGGCCTGGCAAACGGTGCGCGGTGGGGCGCGGTGGCCGGGGGAGGCGCGTCAGAGGTAGAGGCCGGTGGAGTCGTTCTCGATCCGTTCGGCGGCCACGGCGTGCACGTCCCGCTCCCGCAGCAGCACGTACCCGCGGCCGTGCAGCTCGACCTCGGAGCGGTCGTCCGGGTCGAAGAGCACCCGGTCGCCGGAGACGATGGCGCGGACGTTCGGACCGACTCCGACGGCGGTGGCCCAGGCGAGGCGCTTGCCGACCGCGGCGGTCGCCGGGATGACGATGCCGGCGGTGGAGCGGCGCTCGCCCTCGCTGCCCTCCATCCGCACCAGCACACGGTCGTGCAGCAGGCGGATCGGCAAACCGGTGTCGAGATCCTGGTCGGCGGTCACGTCGCAGACGCTACCGTGTGGCCGACGGCCGGCCCGACGGTGGTTACGCACGAGGCGGTCGGGGCAATGTGTGGCGGAACTGCCCTATGGTGTCGGGGGCGGACGTAAGCTGTCCGCCCTGTCGCTGTGGGCGGACCGGTTCTCTGCCAGGAGGTGCGCTTGAGCCGCTTCGAGCGGGTACGCGGGCGGCTCCGCCGCGCCTACCAGTCGGGACGGGAGTCGGTGCGCGCCAATCGGAGCGTGTCGAGCGACGACTCGGAGCCGGCCCGGGTGGCCTCGCCCGCCGTGCCGGGGCCGGCCGCGCCCCCGTCGGCCACGGTCGTCGGCGCGCAACCCCCGGCGGACCTGCACAGCTCGACCTCCAGCCGGGACGACGCCGACGTCCCGCACGGGCTGCGGATCGCCGCCGCGTGGTGCTGGCGGCTGATCGTGATCGGCGTGGTGGCCTGGGCGCTGCTCCGGATCGTCGGCACCATCAAGATCGTGATCATTCCGCTGGCCATCGCCCTGCTGCTCTCGGCGTTGCTCGCACCGGCGGTGGGCTGGCTGCTGCGGGCCCGGCTGCCCCGGTCGCTGGCGACGGCCGTGGTGCTGGTCGGGGGTCTGGCCGGGGTGATCGGCACGCTGACCCTGGTGGTCAACGAGTTCATCCGGGGGGCGCCGGAGCTGAGCGAGAAGTCCTCGCAGGGCGTCCGGCAGATCCAGAACTGGCTGAAGACGGGCCCGCTGCACCTCTCCGACACCCAGCTCGACCGCTACATCGACGAGGCGCAGGATTGGATCAACTCCAACACCTCGGACCTCACCAGCGGGGCGCTGAGCACCGCGGCGACGCTGGCGGAGGTGCTGACCGGCACGCTGCTGGTGCTCTTCGCGACGTTCTTCTTCCTGCGCGACGGCAACCGGATCTGGCGCTTCCTGGTCCGGCTGCTGCCGGTGGCCGCCCGGTGGAAGGTCGATGACGCCGGCCGCGCGTCCTGGCACACGCTCGGCGCCTACGTCCGGGCGACCGTGCTGGTGGCCTTCATCGACGCGGTGGGCATCGGCATCTTCCTGGTCGTCTTCGACGTCCCGTTCGCCTTCCCGCTGGCCGCGCTGGTCTTCCTCGGCGCGTTCATCCCGATCGTCGGTGCGGCGCTCTCCGGTGGCGTGGCGGTGCTGGTGGCGCTCGTCGACAGCGGCCCGGTCACCGCGTTGATCATCCTGGGCGCGGTGATCGGCGTGCAGCAGGTGGAGGGGCACGTGCTCCAGCCGCTGATCATGGGCCGGGCGGTGGCCATCCACCCGCTCGCGGTGATCATCGGTATCGCCGCCGGGGTGGTGCTCGCCGGGATCACCGGTGCGCTGGTGTCCGTGCCGCTGATCGCGGTGCTGAACACCGCGGTCCGCCGGCTGGCCGCCCGGACGGTCCCGGACACCCCTCCCGACGCCGTGGTGGTCGCCGCGCAGGCTCCCTGACCCGCGGCCGGCGGTCAGGTGCCGGCGAGGCGTTGCAGCGCGCCGCGGGCCACCTCGGGACGGGTGGTGTACCAGAACGGCGGCAGCGAGCGACGCAGGAAGGGCCCGTAGCCGCGGGCGGTCTCCAGCCGGGAGTCGAGCACCGCGACCACCCCGCGGTCACCGGTCGCCCGGATCAACCGGCCCACGCCCTGCGCCAGCCGGACCGCCGCGATCGGCACGCTGACCGCCGCGAAGCCCGAGCCGCCGCCGGCGTCCACGGCTGCCGCGCGCGCCGCCGCCAGCGGCTCGTCCGGCCGCGGAAAGGGCAGCCGGTCGATGACCACGAGCTGACAGGCGTCGCCCGGCACGTCCACCCCCTGCCAGAGCGACATCACCCCGAACAGGCAGCTGGAGCGCTCCTCGCGGAAGCGGCGGACCAGCAGTGGCAGCGCCTCCTCGCCCTGCAACAGCACCGGCAGGTCGGTCCGCGCGCGCAGCAGCTCCGCCGCCTGCTGCGCGGCCCGCCGGGAGGAGAAGAGCCCGAGAGTACGACCACCGAGCGCCTCGACCAGCGCGAGCAGCTCCTCCCCGGCCGCCTCCGGGAGCCCGGAGACGCTGGGCCGGGGCAGGTGCGCCGCGACGTACAGGATGCCCTGCCGGGCGTAGTCGAACGGCGACCCCACATCCAGCGACCGCCACCCCGGACCCTCGGTCGCCGGGACGGTGGCGGCGTCGGCCAGCCGGCGGCCCGGCGTCTCGGCCGCCGGGCGGCCCGGGCCGGTGCGGGCGGCCAGCGAGGCGGCGGCCGGGGACGCCGGGACCGGCGGCGCGTCCAACCCGAGAGCGCGGGCAACCGTGTCGAACCGGCCACCCAGCGCCAGGGTGGCGGACGTGGCGACCACGGTGCGCTCGTCGTACAGGTGGGTGGCGAGGGTGCCGGCCACCGACAGCGGCGCGACCACCAGCGCCCGCCGGCTGCCGCTGTCGTTCTTCTCCACCCAGGCCACGTCGTGGTCGGCCTCCTCCAGCAGCCGCTGCGCGGTCGTGGAGAGCTCGTCCAGCACCGCCTTGGCCTGCTGCTTGCGGACCGGGTCGGGATCGTCGGACTTGACCTCGCCGATCGCGTCCAGCGCGGCGCGGGTGGCCGCGTCGAGCAGCGTGCACGCCTCCCGCAGCGGCGTCGGCAGCCCGGCGGTGAGACGCCCGGCCGGCGTTTCGGCCAGCCCGACCGCGAGGGCGTCGCCGGCGGCGGTGAGCGCTTCGGCGGTCTCCGGCCGCAGCAGCGGGCGGGCCCGCCGGGTGGACCGGTCGATCAACTCCGGCACCAGTTCCGCCTGTGCCGCCGACGAGACCCGGTCGGCCAGCTCGTGTGCCTCGTCCACGATCAGCAGCTTGTGCGGCGGCACGATGTGCCGGTCGGCCAGCATGTCCACGGCGAGCAGGCTGTGGTTGGTCACCACGATGTCCGCCTCGCGGGCCCGGGCCCGGGACGCCTCGGCGAAGCACTCCGCCCCGAACGGGCAGCGGGTCGCCCCGACGCACTCCCGGGCCGGCATCGACACCAACCGCCAGGCCTGGTCGTCGACCCCCGGGTCCAGTTCGTCGCGGTCGCCGGTGGCGGTCCGTTCGGCCCAGTCGCGCAGCCGCTCGATCTGCTTGCCCATCCGGCCCGCCTCACCGAGCCACTTCGTCCCGCCGCCCGGGCGGGCGGCCGGGGCGTCGAAGAGCGTGTCCTCCGGCTCCTCGGCGGTGGAGTTGTCCAGCCGGGCCAGGCAGAGGTAGTGGTGGCGGCCCTTGAGCACCGCGAAGGTGGGCCGGCGGCCGAGGAGCGGCTCGACCGCGTCGGCCATCCGGGGCAGGTCGTGGTCGACCAGCTGGGACTGCAACGCCAGGGTGGCGGTGGAGACCACCACCGGGCCGTCCACGGTCAGCGCCGGCGCGAGATACGCCAGCGACTTGCCGGTGCCGGTGCCCGCCTGGACGAGCAGGTGCTCGCCGGTGGTCACGCACTCCTCGATCGCCGTGGTCATCTCCTGCTGGCCGGGGCGCGCCGCGCCGCCGGGCACCGCGCCGACCGCCGCCGCGAGCAGCTCCGCCCCGCTCGGCCGGGCACCCCGTCGCCGGCTACCGGCACGGGCCGACGGGGTGGCGGAACCGGTGGCGGTGCGGGGCGGAGTCACCGTGCGACGGTACCCGCCGCAGCCGACACGGGCTGAGCCCATCCGCCCGCGTGGCGCGGCGCCGGGCGGGTCCGGCAGCGTCCGGTTACGACCGCGCTACGACGCGTGGGCAGTATCGGTTAGGGTGCGAATCATGCCGAGCGACGTGGTCCGAGTGATCTACCGCAAGTACGACGGCAGCGCCCACCGTGACTACCCGGCCCGCCGGCTCGCCGAGGACGACCTCGGCATCTGGCTCGGCGTGCCGGCCGGCACCGAGTCGGTCTACCACGGCCGCCCGTCGGTGGAGAAGATCCCGTTCGTCCTGCTGGTGCCGCACCACGCGTGGTGGACGGGAATGTTCAACCCGCCGCCGCGGACCAGCGAGGTCTACTGCGACATCGCCACCCCGGCCCACTGGGAGTCCGACGACATCGTCCACCTGATCGACCTGGACCTGGACGTGGTCCGACGCCGGGCCACCGGGCTGGTGGAGCTGCTCGACGAGGACGAGTTCGCCGAGCACCGCGCCCGGTACGGCTACCCGGAGGACGTGGTCGTCGAGGCCGAGGCGGCGGCCCGCTGGCTGTTCGGCGCGCTCGGCGACGGCACCGAGCCGTTCGCCACCTCGTACCGCAAGTGGCTGGCCCTGGTGGTCTGAGCCCGCAGGCGCCCGACCGGCCGGCTCACCAGCGCGGCGGCCACCGGTCGTCGTCGCCCAACGGCGGCACCTCGGTCAGCTTCTCCGGGTTGAGCTGGTTGAACATGCCGGTGATCCGGCCCTCGTGCACGGCGAACGCGGTGACCATGCGGATCGGCCGGCCGTCCGTGTGCACCGTCTCCAACTGGAGGCCGAGCACACCGTCGACCAGCACCGGCCGCGCCAGCACCCGGTGGGCGTACCGGCCGGCCCGGCCGAACAGGCCGAGCGTGAAGCGACCCACCGCTTCCGCGCCGACCACCGGCCGACGGGCCGCCGGGAAGTGCCCGCCCGAGTCGCCGATGAAAACCACGTCCGGCGCGAGCAACCGCAGCAGTGGATCCAGTTCGCCGGACTCGGTGGCGGCGACGAATGCTTCGAGCACGCGCCGCTGCTCGGCCGGGTCGGCCGTCTGCCGGGGCACGTCCGGTGCGGTGACCGCCCGCCGTGCTCGGGAGGCGAGCTGCCGGGCGGCCACCTCGGTGGTGCCGAGCACGTCGGCGACCCGGGCGAACGGCACCGCGAACACGTCGTGCAGCACGAGAGCGACCCGCTGCTCCGGCGCGAGCCGCTCCAGCACCACCATCAGCGCCGTGCCGACCTGGTCCGTGCGTACCGCCCGTTCCGCGGGGTCGGGGGCGTACCCGTCGGTGGGCGCCGCGGCGCCCACCGGGCGCACCGCCGGCTCCGGCAGCCACTGCCCGGGGTACGCCTCCCGCCGGACCCGGGCCGAGCGGAGCACATCCAGGCAGATCCGGGCGCAGGTGGTGGTCAGCCAGGCGGACAGCTCGCGGATCTCGGCGCGTGCCGCCGGGTCGGCGAGCGCACCGGCGTAACGCAGCCACGTCTCCTGGACCGCGTCCTCGGCCTCGCTGCGGCTGCCCAGCATCCGGTGGGCCACCGCGAGCAGCCGGCCCCGCTCGGCCTCGAACTCCGTCGCCAGGTCCCGCATGAGCCACCTCTCCCCGGCCGGCGCCTGCCGCGCACATCCTCCCGGCAACCGGACGCGCCGGCAGCCCCGAACGTACCGCCCGCCGTGACGGGGCGGCGCTCGGCGGGCGGTTCGTCGGCGGGTGGGCGATGATCCGAGGATGAGCGCACCCCAGGAAGCGCAGATCGTGGCGCCCGACGGCGGCCCGATGCGGACGTTGCTGCGGGTCACCGCACCGGTGGATCTCGGGCGGATCGACCCCCGGTCCACGCCCGGCCTGCCGGGGACCGAGGTGACCGGCGAGCACCGCAAGGCCTGGGCCCGCGCGCAGGTGGAGCTGGTCGGCGGTGAGCTGGGCCAGCAGCAGGAGATGCTCTTCGCGATGGCCAAGGCCGGCTCGGACCGGCCGGCGCACCGGGTGCTGCTGGTGCTCCAGGCGATGGACTGCGGCGGCAAGGACGGCACGATCAAGCGGGTGGCCGGCGCCATGAACCCGCTGGGCCTGCACATCCGCTCGTTCGGGCCGCCCACCCCTCAGGAGCTGCGACACGACTTCCTGTGGCGGATCCGCAGGGCGCTGCCGCCGCCGGGGTACGTGGGGATGTTCAACCGGTCGCACTACGAGGACGTGCTGATCGCCCGGGTCGGCTCGCTGGTGCCGGAGTCGACCTGGCGGGCCCGCTATGACGAAATCAACTCCTTCGAGCAGGAGCTGGTCGAGGACGGCGTGACCCTGGTCAAGGTGATGCTGCACATCTCGTACGCCGAGCAGGGCGAACGGCTGCTGGAGCGGCTCACCGACCCCCGCAAGCACTGGAAGTACAACCCCTCCGACGTCGACTCCCGGGCTCGTTGGGACGACTACCAGGCCGCGTACGCCGAGGCGCTGAGCCGGTGCGGCACGGACGCCGCGCCGTGGTTCGTGGTGCCGGCGGACCGGAAGTGGTACCGGGACTGGGCGGTGGCCCACCTGCTGCGAGAGACGTTCGACACCCTCGATCTGGGGTATCCGCCTGCCGATTTCGACGTGGCCCGCGAGCGCGAACGGTTGCGTGCTGGGGGAGCGGTGGCGCATGGGACGGCCGAGATGAACAGCAGGTGAACGACCGGTGAATGAGGCTTGACCAGGGGTGGGCCGACGAATTCGCGGTTCTGGCGTTTCCTAGCATTCACCGAGCGACCACCCGACGGGTACCGCAACCCTTCCACCGACGCGACGAGGTCTGTGCTGTGAAGTTTTCCTTCCGCCCCACCGAGGGCGCCTTCTACGAGCTCTTCACCAGGGCCGCGCAGAACCTGGTCCGGGGCACCGAGCTGCTGAACGAGCTGGCCCTGCCCGGCGTCGACGTGCAGTCGGTCAGCGAGCGGCTGACCGAGGTCGAGCACGACAGCGACCAGATCACCCACGAGCTGTACAAGAAGATCAACTCCACCTTCATCACGCCGTTCGACCGGGAGGACATCTACCGGCTCGGCTCGCTGCTCGACGACGTGATGGACCACCTGGAGGCGGTCGGCGACCTGCTCTACCTCTACGGGCTGACCGAGCTTCCGGCGCTGCCGCGCGAGCTGCACGAGATGGTGAACGTGCTCGACCAGCAGGCCAAGTTGACCGCCGACGCGATGCCCCGGCTGAAGTCGATGAAGGACCTCGAGGACTACTGGATCGAGTGCAACCGGCTGGAGAACGAGGGCGACCGGATCAACCGGCAGCTGCTCGTCCGCCTCTTCTCCGGTGAGTACGACGCGTTGACGGTGCTGAAGATGAAGGAGGTGGCCGACGAGCTGGAGGCCGCCTGTGACGCCTTCGAGCACGTCGCCAACACGGTCGAGACCATCGCGGTCAAGGAGTCCTGATCCTGTGACACTGACTCCCGAACTCATCGCCGTGCTGGCGGTGATCGGGGTGGCCTTGGCGTTCGACTACACCAACGGCTTCCACGACGCCGCCAACGCGATCGCGACAAGTGTCTCGACCCGGGCGCTGACACCCCGGATCGCCCTGCTGCTCGCCGCGGTGGGCAACTTCATCGGCGCGCACTTCGGCGCGGGGGTGGCCAAGACCGTCGGCGACGGCCTGGTCACTCTCCCCACCGGCGTGAGCAGCCTGGGGGTGGTCTTCGCCGGGGTGCTCGGCGCCATCGCCTGGAACCTGATCACCTGGTATTTCGGCCTGCCCTCGTCGTCCTCGCACGCGCTCTTCGGTGGTCTGGTCGGCGCGACCCTGCTGTCCACCGGCGGCATCGTGCAGTGGGGCAACATCGGGGTGAAGGTGTTGCTGCCGATGGTGCTCTCGCCGATCGTCGGCCTCACCCTGGGCTACCTGCTGATGCTGGCCATCCTCTGGCTGTTCCGGAAGGGGCAGCCGGGCAAGCTCAACCGCGGCTTCCGCTGGGCGCAGACCGCCTCGGCGGCGGCCATGTCGGTCGGTCACGGCATGCAGGACGCGGCCAAGACCATGGGCATCGTGGTGCTGGCGCTCTACACCGGTGGCTTCCAGGAGAGCAAGACGCACATCCCGGGCTGGGTGTTCTGGACCTCGGCGACCATGCTGGCCCTCGGCACGTACGCCGGCGGCTGGCGGATCATCCGCACTCTCGGACGCAAGATCATCGACCTCGGGCCGCCGGAGGGCTTCGCCGCCGAGACGGTGGCCAGTGCGGTGCTCTACTTCAACGCCCTGGTGCTCAAGGCGCCGATCTCCACCACCCACACGATCACCTCGGCGATCATGGGCGTGGGCGCGACCAAGCGGCTCTCCGCGGTCCGCTGGAATGTCGCCGGCAACATCGTGATCGCCTGGATCATCACGTTCCCGGCCGCCGCGCTGATCGCCTGCGTCACCTACCTGCTGGTCCGCCCGCTCTTCGGCTGACCCACCCGGCTACGACGAAAGGGCCCCTTGTCGACGCGATCGTCGACAAGGGGGCCTTTCCTTTCGGACATCAGATGTACCGCACGCCGATCTGCTCGCGTACGGCGTCGAGCAGGGCCATCACCTCGAGGGTGACGGTGTGCGGCACCAGCGGGCTCTCGGTCAGCCCGGCCGCCAGGCAGCGCTGCACCTCGATCGCCTCGTACTGGTAGCCGTTGCCGGTCGTGTCCGCGGTGATCGTCTCCGGCTCGGCGCCGTCCCGGTGCAGGGTCAGCGAGTCGGGCCGGAAGAACGGCTCGGGCAGCTCGATCCGGCCGCTGCTGCCGGTGATCGCTGCGGACTGCCCGCTCAACCCGACCATGCCGCAGCTGAGCGTGGCCAACGCGCCGGTGTCGTAGCCGAACAGGATGCCGGTGTTCTCGTCCGTCCCCTCCGGGCCGAGCTGCGCCCAGGACCGGATGTGCTGCGGCACGCCCAGCAGCAGGTGAGCCAGGCTGATCGGGTAGATCCCCAGGTCCAGCAGGGCGCCCCCGCCCAGTGCCGCGTTGCGCATCCGGTGCTCCGGCGGGAAGGGCCCGGACACCCCGAAGTCGGCCCGGACGCTGCTCACCGTGCCGATGGCCCCCTGGGCGATCAGCTCGACCGCCCGAAGGATCAGCGGGTTGGTCCGCATCCACATGGCCTCCATCAGGAAGACCCCGGCGGCGCGGGCGGTGTCCACCAGTTCGGTGCTGGTGGCCAGGTCGAGGGTGAACGGCTTCTCCAGCAGCACCGCCCGTCCGGCGGTCAGGCAGGTCATCGCCGCCTCGTGGTGCGCGGCGTGCGGGGTGGCCACGTAGATCACGTCGACGTCCGGGTCGGCGGCCAACTCCACCCAGGAGCCGTAGGCGCGCTTCGCGCCGTGCTTGTCGGCGAAGCGCTGCGCGCTGTCCGCGGCGCGGGAGCCGACCGCGACCAGTTCGGCGTCCGGCACCAGCCGGAGGTCTTCGGCGAAACGGCTGGCGATGTGGCCGGTGGCCAGGATGCCCCAACGAGTCATGCCGGCACGCTAGCCGAGCCGGGTGAACGCCCCCTCGCCCGGCCGCCGCCGGCTCATCCGTCGGGACCCGGTGCGGTCCTGGTCGCCCTGCCGCTCCGGCCGGCCGGCCACCCCTGCGCGTCCCCCTTTGCTCTGCTTATCTGGACGCACCAGTTGGCAGCCGTTTCTGTTGCGTGGGATGAAGCAGAGCAAAGGGCGGTGCGAGCGGAGCCGACCGGCACACCGGCCGGGCGGGGCCGAACGGTCGGGGAACTAGGCTCGCGACATGACGATCGACAGTGACGGCTTCGCCGCCCCGGCCGCCCTGGTCGAGCACGCGCGCCGGTTCCGGGCCGAGGGCGGCACCCCGGCGGTGCCCCGGGTCGCGGCCACCGTGCTGCTGCTGCGTCCGACCGACGTCGACTTCGAGGTGTACGTCATCCGCCGGGTCGCCGCGATGACCTTCGGCGGGATGTACGCCTTCCCCGGCGGTGGCGTGGACCGTTCCGACTCCGCCGCACACCTGGACTGGGCCGGCCCGGCGCCGACTGAGTGGTCGGAGCGGCTCGGGGTGGCCCCGGACGCCGCCCAGGCGGTGGTCTGCGCCGCCGCCCGGGAGGTCTTCGAGGAGGCCGGGGTGCTGCTCGCCGGCCCCGATCAGGGGACCGTGGTGGGCGACGTGAGCGGCGACGACTGGGAGACGGCCCGGCAGGATCTGGAGGGGCGTCGGCTGGGCTTCGCGGCCCTGCTCGCCGGGCGGGGGCTGACGCTACGGTCGGACCTGCTGCTGCCGTGGAGCCGGTGGATCACCCCGGAGTTCGAGCCGCGCCGCTTCGACACGTACTTCTTCGTCGCCCTGCTGCCGGCGGGGCAGCGGACCCGGGACGTCTCCGGCGAGGCCGACCACACCCTCTGGATCCGCCCCGCGGACGCGCTGGCCCGGGCCGAGGCGGGCGAGCTGACCATGCTGCCGCCGACCCTCGTCACGCTGGCCCAGGTGGCGGCGGCCGGCGACCTGGCCGGGGTGGCGCGGGCGTCGGCCGACCGGGACGCGGCCACCCCCGTCACCCCGCGCCTGGACCTGCCGCCCGACGGTGAGCCGCGCTTCGTGCTCGGCTGACCGCGCTGGCGGCCGTGCTCGGCTGACCGCGCTGCCTGCCGTGCTCGGCTGACCGCGCTGGCGGCGGGCGAGGCGCGCGGCGCGCGGGACGCCGAACAGGGGACCGGCGTCCACGCCGTGATGGCGGGACGCCGGTGACGGACCGGGAACCAGCGGCTCAGCCGAAGCGGCCGGTGATGTAGTCCTCGGTCTTCTTCACGCTCGGGTTGCTGAAGATCTTCTGCGTGTTGTCGTACTCGATCAGCCGGCCCGGGTCGCCGGTCTTCTCGATCGAGAAGAAGGCGGTCCGGTCCGACACCCGAGCGGCCTGCTGCATGTTGTGCGTCACGATGATGATCGTGAACTTGTCCTTGAGCTGGAACATCAGGTCCTCGATCGCCAGGGTGGAGATCGGGTCCAGGGCCGAGCAGGGCTCGTCCATCAGCACGACCTGCGGCTCGACGGCGATGGTCCGGGCGATGCAGAGCCGCTGCTGCTGACCGCCGGAGAGGCCCGCGCCGGGCTTGCCCAGCCGGTCCTTGACCTCGTCCCACAGGTTCGCCGAGCGCAGCGCCTTCTCGGCCGCCTCCTCCAGGATCGACTTGCGCCGCACGCCGTTGAGCTTCAGCCCGGCGACCACGTTCTCGAAGATGCTCATGGTGGGGAACGGGTTCGGCCGCTGGAAGACCATGCCGATCATGCGCCGGACCGCGGTGACGTCCACGTCCCGGTCGTAGATGTCCTGGTCGTCGATGGTCAGGTTGCCCTCGACCCGGGCACCCGGCAGCACCTCGTGCATTCGGTTGATCGACCGCAGGAACGTGGACTTGCCGCAGCCGGACGGGCCGATCAGGGCGGTGACCGTCTTCGGCTCGACGGTCAGGTTGATGTTCTCGATCGCCTTGAAGCCGCCGTAGTAGGCGGTGACGTTCGAGGCTTCGACACGCTTGGCCATGGTGGTGGTACCTCCGGGGTTCATCGGCTGAGCCGGTTACGACGGGCCAGCAGCTTCGCCGCGATCGTCAGGATGAGCACGAGGGCGACCAGGGTGAGTGCCGCCGTCCACGCCCGTGCCGGCGCGTACTTCGACGCGTCACCGGCCTGCTGGTAGACGAAGAGGGACAGCGACGACTGGTTGTTCTCGAAGGGGTTGACGTTGATGGCGGCACCGCCGCCGGCCACCAGCAGCACCGGCGCGGTCTCGCCGGCCGCGCGGGCGATGGCGAGCATCACGCCGGTGACGATGCCGGGGAGCGCGGTCGGCAGCACCACCCGCAGGATGGTCTTCCACTTGGGTACGCCGAGTGCGTAGGCGCCCTCGCGCAGTGGCGGCGGTACGAGGCGGAGCATCTCCTCGGTGGACCGGACGATGGTCGGCAGCATCAGCACGCTCAGCGCGAGCGCGGCGGCGAAGCCGGAGAAGCTCGGCCGACCGTCGTTGAACCACGGCGACACGACCAGCACCCAGAACGCCAGCACGAAGAGGCCGGAGACGATCGACGGGATACCGGTCATCACGTCCACGAAGAACCGGATCGCGAAGGCGAACTTGCCCCGGCCGTACTCGACGATGTAGATCGCGCAGAGGATGCCGAGCGGCACGGTGATCAGGGTGGCGATGCCGACCTGCTCCAGCGTGCCGAGGATCGCGTGGTACGCGCCGCCGTTGGCGTCCCGGGCCCCGATGTTGTTCATCGAGGTCTGGAAGAAGTTGACGTCCAGCCGCTCGGCGCCCTTGCTGACCAGTGTCCACACCACCGACACGAGCGGCAGGACCGCCAGCACGAACGCGGAGTGGATCAGCGCGCTCCAGGTGCGGTTGCGCGCCGAGCGGCGCCCTTCGACCGCGTTGGCCGCGGCGAAGAGCCCGGTCAGGTAGAGCACCGCGCCGAGGGCGACCACGAGGACCGGGCCGCCGATGTCGGTGCCGTAGACGATCACGGCGGAGAGCGCCAGGGCCGCCACGGCGAGGGCCGGTGCGGCGTACCAGGGCAGCCGCCTGGCCCGCAGCGTGGCGGGCTCGGCCGGCGGACGGGTGCGGTGGGAGGTGACGGTTGTGGTCATGCGGCCGACTCCGTGAACTCCCGGCGGCGGTAGATGATCGCCCGCGCCGTGATGTTGACGATCAGCGTGATGGTGAACAGCACCAGGCCGGAGGCGATCAGCGCGCCCCGGCCGGTCTCGTTCGCCTCGCCGAACGCGTTGGCGATGTTGGCGGCGATGGTGTTGCCGCCGTTCTGGATCAGGTTGAACGAGATGCCGAAGGTGATGCCGAGGGTCATGGCCAGGGCGATGGTCTCGCCGAGCGCACGGCCGAGGCCGAGCATCACCGCGGCGATGATGCCGGGACGGCCGTAGGGCAGCACCGCGGTGCGGAGCATCTCCCAGCGGGTGGCGCCCAGGGCGAGAGCGGCTTCCTCGTTCGCGGTCGGCGTCTGGAGGAACACCTCGCGGGAGAGCGACGTGATGATCGGCAACACCATGATCGCGAGCACCAGGGCGCCGAGCATGATCGACTTACCGAACGGCCCGTCGCCGCCGAAGATCGGGATCCAGCCGAAGTACTCGTTCAGCCAGACCGAGAAGTCCCGGACCGGGTTGACGAAGATGTCCCGGCCCCAGAGACCGAAGACCACGCTCGGTACGGCGGCGAGCAGGTCGACCAGGAAGCCGAGCGCGGTGCCCAGCCGGCGGGGCGCGTAGTGCGAGAGGTAGAGCGCGATGCCCAGCGCCACCGGCACTGCCATGAGCAGCGCCAGCGCCGCACTGAGCACGGTGCCGAAGGCGAGCGTGCCGATGCCGAACTTCGGCTCCGTCTCGTTGGGGGACCAGCCCTCGTAGGACCAGAAGTTCTCGGTGTTGGCGCGCAGGGCCGGCACCGCCTTGGCGATCAGGAAGATCGCGATGGCGGCGATGATGACCAGAACGGCGGTGCCGGCGGCCAGGGTGAGGCCGTGGAAGGCCCGCTCGGCGCCGAATTTCCGGCTGCGCGGCAGCGCGCCGCCGCCGCCCAGCCCGACGCCGCCCGGGGAACGGGTGCTGACTGGTGCCTCGGCCACACGCGCCGAGGCACCGGCGGGCCACTCGTGACTCTGGGTCACGCGCGTCCCGCCGGTGCCGGCGTCGGCCGAGCGGTGAGGGGTTTCACCCATCTGCTCGCTCGATTCGGTTGCGGAGGTGGTGGGTTCGGGTCAGGAGAGGTTCTTGACCGCGGTCTCGACCTTGGTGCGGACCGTCTCCGGCAGCGGGGCGTAGCCCAGGTCGGTCAGCGAGGTCTGGCCCTCGGCGCTGGCGGCGTAGCCCAGCAGACCCTTGACCAGCTTGAGCTTGTCGGCCGCGAGGCCCTTGCTGCAGACGATCTCGTACGTCGCCAGGACGATCGGGTAGGCCCCGGCCTCCTTGGTGTTGTAGTCGATCGACAGCTTCAGGTCGTCGCCCTGGCCCTCGACCTTGGCGCCGGCGATGGTCTTGCCAGCCGCCTCGGCGGTCAGCGCGGCGAACTCGCCGTTGCCGTTGCCGATCTTGGCCATCTTCAGGCCGGCGTTCTCGGCGAACGACCACTCCATGTAGCCGATGGAGCCGTCCGCGCCCTTGACCGAGCTGGCCACGCCGTCCGAGCCCTTGGCACCGGTGCCGCCCGGGGCCTTCCACGCCTTGGCCTTGCCGAGGGTCCAGTCGGTCTCGGCGGTCTTGGACAGGAAGTTGGTGAAGTTGTCGGTGGTGCCCGACTCGTCCGAACGGTGGACGGTCTGGATGGTGGTCGCCGGGAGGGTGGCGCCCGGGTTGTCGGCCTTGATCGCCGCGTCATCCCACTTGGTGACCTTGCCGGCGAAGACCTTCGCCAGGGTGGCCGGCTTGAGCTGGAGGTTGTCCACGCCGCTGACGTTGTAGGCGATGGCTACCGGGCCGATCACCATCGGCAGGTGGATGGCCTTGCCGCCGACGCACTTGGCGTCGGCCTGCGGCTGCTCCTCCGGCTTGAGCGCGGAGTCGGAGCCGGCGAAGTCGGCGGTCCCGGCGATGAACGCCTGGATGCCGGCGCCCGAGCCGGTCGGCTCGTAGTTGATCGTGGTGCCGGTGCACTTCTGCTGGTACGCCTTGATCCACTCGGCCATGGCGTTCTTCTGCGCCGACGAGCCCTGGGCGTTCAGCGTTCCGGTTGCGCAGTCGACCGCGGCGGTCGAGCCCGAAGCGCTGGCGCCGGAGGCGGGCTCGTTGTTGTCCGAGCCGCATGCACTGAGGCCGAGCGTCGCGGCGAGAGCGAGGCAGGCAATAGTGCCGTACCGCTGGAGCTTCACCTGAGGGGTTTCCCTTCGCGTCTGACTTGGCGCCCCGATGCCGGGGCCCGAGAACCGGCACTGACCGGCTGACACGAAAGTTAGAAGTGCCAGGTAGCCGGTTCGCCGGTCGCAAGTGAACGCGAAGTGAACACGTACGGCCCTCCAGATGACCGCTCGCTGAGGGTGAGTTGTCCGTTAAGTGAACCGGGGTACACCTGTCGGAAGTATGATCATATTTCCGGTACGGTGTTATCTCGCCGACGCGCGGCCGTTACCCGCCGGTGACCCGCCCTCGGCGGCGGAACGCCGGTCAGCCGAGGTGGTAGTTGATGTGCGCGGACCAGCGGGCGAAGCCGAGCCGCTCGTAGAGCGCCACCGCCCCGGTGTTCGACTCGTCCACATAGAGCATCACCCGGTCCAGCCCGCGCCGGTCCCGCAGGTACGCCAGCCCGGCGCTGGTCAGCGCCCTGCCGAGCCCACCGCCGTGCGCGGTCGGCTCCACGCCGAGCACGTACACCTCGCCGATCCGGGCCGACCCCGGGCGCTCGTGCACCTTGGTCCAATGGAAGCCGAGCAGCCGGCCGGTGGCGGTCTCCTCGGCGAGCAGGAAGCCGGCCGGGTCGAACCACGGCTCCGCGAGGCGGACTCGCAGGTCCTCCGAGGTCCACCGACCCTGCTCGGGGTGCTCGGCGAAGGCCTGGGCGTTGAGGGCCAGCCAGGCGGCGTCGTCGGCCCCCGGCCGGAACTCGCGCAGCACCACTCCTTCGGGCAGTCGCGGGTCCGTCAGCGGGGCGGCCAGTGGTCGGCGCAGTTGCCAGAGCACCCGGGCACGGGTGAACCCGAGGTCGACCGCGAGTGCGGCGGCCGATGGGTGGTCACCGTGCGCCCAGGCCCGCAGCGGCCCGGTGGCGGAGGCGAGCACGCCCCGGACCAGCGCCCGCCCGGTGCCCCGCCGCCGGTACGCGGGGTGCACCACCAACTCCACCCCGATCCCGCCCACCGGGTCGGTGGTGTCGAGGTGTGCGTACCCGGTGAGAACGCCGTCGTCGCCGCGGGCGATCAGGTGCACGGCCGGGGCGTCCGGGTCGCGCAGTCGGAGCAGGACGTGTTCGTCGAGCGGGTCCGCGCCGTCGGTGTCGCCCGCGGAACGGGCCAGAGCCAGCACATCGGCGATCTCCGCCGGAGTCGGTCGGTCGGTTCGGGTCACCTGATCGCTGGTCGGCTCGGCGCTGCTCATCCCGTCACCGTAGCCGCCGGAAACGGCGGTTCGCCGAGATCCCCGGCCGCGGCGCGGGCCGGCTCACGTCGGATCGTCGGGGAGCGCCTCCAGCTGGAACCGCTGGGTCAGGTCGGGCAGGATCCGGCGCAGTGCGTCCACCGTGCCCTGCCGGTCTCCACCAGCGTCGTGCAGCAGGACCACCGAGCCGGGTTCGGCCTGGGTGACGACCGTGGCGGCGATCTTGCCGGCGCCGGGTGCCTCCCAGTCCGACGGGTCCACCGACCAGTGCAGCGGAGTCATGCCGAGCTGCCGCGCCACCGACACCACGGGGTAGGTCCAGGCGCCGCCGGGCTGGCGGTACCAGACGATCGGCGCGTCGGGCACCGCTGCCCGGATCGCCTCGTTGGTCCGCAGCATGTCGGCACGGATCATGTCGGCCGACCGGTTGCCCAGCGTGACGTCGTGGTGCCAGGAGTGGTTGCACAGCGTGTGCCCGTCGGCCACGATCTCCTGGATCAGATCGGGGTGGTACTGGGCGTTCTCGCCCACCACGCAGAACGTGGCCTTGACGTCGAACTCGCGCAGCGTGGCGAGGACCTGCGGGGTGTAGCGCGGGTCCGGCCCGTCGTCGAAGGTCAGCGCGAGCCGCTCGGTGCCGGTGGTGGAGTGCGCGCCGAACAGCTGGTCACCCTGGGCGTCCCGCCCCGACCCGTCCTGGCCGGACTCGGTGGGGCCGCCGCTGTGATCCGCGGTCGGGGCCCCGCTCGGCTCGTCGCCGGTGGGTTGGTCGGCGTAGTGCGGCTCGTCCGCGGTGACCCCGGTGGCCTGCCGCTGGGGCTGGTCGGGGACGAGGCTGCGGCCCAGCAGGTACGCCGTGCCGAGCAGGGCTGCCACCACCAACGTCACGATGCCCGCTGCCCGGACGGTCGAGTTGACCCGCGTCACGGCTTCCGCCCGGCTGGCCGGTCACGCCGGCCCGTCGCCCCCGTGGTCACTGCGCGCACCGTCGCCCCTTTCTCCGACAAACCCGGCAGTCAGAATAGAGCTGACGAGCTGCGCAAAAAGGGCATACGGGAAATCGCCCCCGAGTGACCTGGGGTCAGACGGGCAGCGGCGCGTGCTCCGCCTCGGGCAGCGACCGCGACGGCGGAACGACGAACTTGTAACCCACCTGGCGGACGGTGCCGATCATCGACTCGTACTCGGAGCCGAGCTTGGCGCGCAGCCGCCGGACGTGCACGTCCACCGTCCGGGTGCCGCCGAAGTAGTCGTACCCCCAGACCTCGCGCAGCAGCTGGTCGCGGGTGAACACCCGGCCCGGGTGCTGCGCCAGGAACTTCAGCAGCTCGAACTCCTTGTAGGTGAGATCGAGCGGCCGTCCCTTCAGCTTCGCGGCGTAGGTGTCCGGGTCGATGGTCAGCTCTCCCGCCCGGATCGAGCCGCCGGCGCCGGCGGTCGCGTTGCTCAGCCGGCCCACCGCGAGCCGCAGCCGCGCCTCCACCTCGGCGGGGCCGGCCGACGCGAGGATGACGTCGTCGACGCCCCAGTCGGCGTTCAACGCGATCAGGCCGGCCTCGGTCACCACCGCGACCAGCGGCACGCCGAGCCCGGTGGCGTGCAGCATTCGACAGGTCGCGCGGGCCTCGCTCAACTCGGACCGGGCGTCCACCATCACCGCGTCCGGGCTGGGGCCGGCGACCAGGGTGCGGACGTCGCGCGGCGCGGTGCGGACCGAGTGCGGCAGCAGGTCGAGCGCCGGCAGCACAGCGGACGGTTCCCCTGCGCGTGCGGTCACCAGCAGCAGGATCTCCACGATCACCTCCGTCCCGGCGGCGCGGGGCCGCACGCGACCAGACACACTTGCGGAAAGTGCGCTGAGAAATTTGCGTGGTCCCGGCGTCGCTGACGGGCGGGTAACGGGTTGAGCGTAACTGATCGCCTCGGTCGGGCCCTCGGATCGTTTCCCGTTTGTCCACCTTGCCCCTGATCGTGGCGCAGGTTTTAACGCTGCTGAAACCCGTGACCACCGCGTCGGGCGGTCGGTCTGGCACGATCGGGGCGTGTTTTCCTCCACCTCGCCCGACGCCGGCCGCGAATCGTGGCCCGACGGGCCCCGCCCGGGCCCGGCCGCGCCGACCCGTGGCCACCCGCCCGCGCCGCGCACGGGCCCACCCGTCACCGACGGCGAACGCCGTGAACGGGGTGGGCCTCGCCGTGCCCGCCGAGCCGGGGAGCCGGCCCGCCGCTCCGAGGACGACGTCGACGAGCCGGAGGAGGAGGTCGTACCCCCGGTCGAGGTGCGCCGCCCGCTCGCGCTGACGATCGCCGGCTTCGCGGCGCTGCTCGGTGTCGGCCTGGTGCTCGGCGCCCAGACCTCGGGCCCGGGTCACCGGCTGCCGTTCGCCTTCATCATCTTCGGCGTCCAGCTGCTGTTCGTGCTCGCCTGGACGATGGCCATGCGCCCACCCGCGCTGCTGCTGGTCGCCGGCATCAGCGCCGCGGTCGCCGCGGTCGTCGACATCGCCGCGGTGCAGACCGACATCGCCGGCCTGGCGCCGCTGGGCTACCTGGCCGTCGGCGGGTTCCTCGCCGCGGTGCTCGGCCAGCTGGTCCGCCGGGTCGACCGGGTCCGGGTCACCGACTCGCTCGGCGCCACTCTGCTCATCGTGGTCGGGGTGGTGGCCTTCGGCACCCTGATCGTGCTCAGCCGGATCCCGGCCGGCACCCAGGCGATCACGGTCTGCCTCACCGCGAGCGGAGTGGCGCTGACCGTCGCCCGGCTCACCGACGCGGTGCTGCCGTGGCCCCGGCTGGCACCGCAGGTTCCCCGGGGCGCCGCCGGCGTGGTCGTCGGCGCGATGATCGGCACGCTGGTCAGCGCGGTTCTCGGCAGCTACCTGGTGGCGCCCTTCACGCCCACGCGGGCCGCGGTGATCGGCCTGGTCGCGGCGGTCACCGCCGTGCTCTCCGACCTCGCCGTCGGGTACGCCGAGGCGGGCCGACTGATGGCCGGCGAACCACCCACCATGTGGGTCGCCCGGCACATGCAGGGTCCGCTCGGCGGCTTCGCCCTGGCCGCTCCGGCCGCGTACGCCATGTGCATGCTCTTCCTCTGAGTCACGGTTGAGCCCGGAGCGGGTCGGGTACCTACGGGTGCGCCGCCCGGCGGCACCGGTAAGGACGGCCCGTCGCACCGCGGCGGGCGGGGACAGGAGGCGGCGTGGCCCAGGAGTATCCGGCGGACGAGGCCCGTCCCCGACGGCGCGGCCGCAAGCTGCTCGTCGGCCTGGTCGTCCTGCTCGTGGTGGTGGCGGTGCTGCTGGTGATCGCCGATCGGGTGGCGGTCGGGGTGGCCGAGCGGGCGATCGCCGACCGGGTGAGCCAGGAGGTCACCAAGCAGGGCGCGCAGTCCGCCGAGCCCGACGTTCAGGTCGGCGGGACTCCGTTCCTCACGCAGGTGCTCGACGGCCGCTACCAGCGGATCTCCATCAAGCTGCGGGACGTGCAGGCCTCGGTGGAGGGCGACGCCGTGCGGCTGCCGGTGCTGGACGTGGACGCCCGTAACGTGCGGGCGTCGCTGGACACTCTGCGCACCGGGCGGGGCGACGTCGTGGCGGACACCGTCAACGGCACCGGCACGATCAGCTACGACAGTCTCGCCGCGTTGCTGGACCGACCCGGGCTCACCCTCGGCGAGCAGGGCGGCAAGCTCGCCGTCACCGCTCCGGTCGACATCCTCGGCCAGAAGCTCACCGTCAGCGGCACCGCCGACGTCACCGTCGCCGAGAGCGGCGCCGTCGCCCTGCGGTTCAACGATCTGGACGCGGCGGGCCTGCCCAACCTGCCGCTGGCCCGCACTCTGCTGAACAACTACGCCAAGGGCATCTCCGTCGACGTGCCCCTGCCCGACCTGCCGTTCCAGCTGGCGGTCCGGGAGGTCCGGCCGCTGCCCGAGGGGCTGGCGGTCACCGCCGACGCGAAGAACGTGCCCATCAACTCCGCCGGTTGAGCGGCCCGCCGGCGCTGTGCCGCCGGCCCTCAGGTGATTCCCGGATGCTGGTCGGCCTGGTGGCAGCCCGGTCACTGGCTGGTAGGCTCCCTGGCCATGGGGACCCACCTCACCAAACGGCGCGCGGTCGACCTGTGCCGCGTGGCCACCTGCCTGTGTCGCCCCGTCATCTGACGGCGGGGCTGTTTCCGGCCGCCTGACGGCGGCCACCGGCACGCAGGGTTCTCGTACCCTCCGGTGATCCCACCGAAAGCCCGGCAGCGGCGCCGTCGCACGAACCCGTGATCCCGTCCTTCCGCTGGGTCCCGCGCGTGGTGCGACAGTTGAATCCATCGATCTCGCGCGTTGGCTCACCATCCATCCTCACCAGGGAGTGATTCGATGAGTCGCGACACCGCACTCGTTTCGGCCGAGTGGGCCGAGAAGAACCTCGACGCCCCGGGCGTCGTCTTCGTCGAGGTTGACGAGGACACCTCGGCCTACGACACCGGCCACATCGCCGGTGCGATCAAGATCGACTGGAAGACCGACCTCCAGGACCAGGTCCGTCGGGACTTCGTCAACAAGACCCAGTTCGAGGCGCTGCTCTCCGAGCGGGGCATCAGCAACGACGACACCGTCATCCTGTACGGCGGCAACAACAACTGGTTCGCCGCGTACGCCTACTGGTACTTCAAGCTCTACGGCCACCGCGACGTGAAGCTGCTCGACGGCGGTCGCAAGAAGTGGGAGCTGGACGCCCGTCCGCTGGTCACCGAGACGGTGACCCGCCCGGCGACGCAGTACGTCGCGCAGGAGCCGGACACCTCCATCCGGGCCTTCCGCGACGAGGTCGTCGACGCGATCGGCACCAAGAACCTGGTCGACGTGCGCAGCCCCGACGAGTTCGCCGGTCGCCTGCTCGCCCCCGCCCACCTGCCACAGGAGCAGGCGCAGCGGGCCGGTCACATCCCCACCGCGATCAGCGTCCCCTGGTCCAAGGCGGCCAACGAGGACGGCACCTTCCGGTCCGACGACGAGCTCCGCAAGATCTACGGCGACGCCGGCCTCGACGACGGCAAGGAGACCATCGCCTACTGCCGGATCGGTGAGCGCTCCTCGCACACCTGGTTCGTGCTCCAGGAGCTCCTCGGCCACCGCAACGTCAAGAACTACGACGGTTCCTGGACCGAGTACGGCTCGCTGGTCGGCGTGCCGGTCGCGCTCGGCGACGAGCCCGGGGAGGCCTGATTCCCATGACCGCTCCCACCGCTGCGGGTTGCGCTGCACCGGACCAGGCCGCGCCGCTGCCGGCCAGCCTGGACCTGGAGAAGGAAACCGTGATCACGGGCGTCGTCCGCTCGACGGCCGACGAGGCCGTGCCGGGCGCGTACGTCCGGCTGCTCGACTCGACCGGTGAGTTCACGGCCGAGGTGGTCACCTCGGCGGCCGGCCAGTTCCGGTTCTTCGCCGCGCCGGGTGCCTGGACGCTGCGGGCGCTCTCCCGGCACGGCAACGGCGACACCGCCGTCACCGCCGGCCGGGGCATCAACGAGGTCAGCGTCACCGTCGCCTGACAACCCACCCTCTGATCGGCCCGGGGCCGGTCACCCTCGCGGGTGACCGGCCCCGGCCGTTTCCGGATCAGATGCCGGTGGCTCTCGTGCAGGACGAGACCGGGTCGAGTTCGAAGTCGAGCGTGTCGACGATGCCCGCCCTGATCCGGGTGCGCCGCGCCTCCGGCACCCAGCCGTCCCTGGCCACGATCACCTCGTAGCGGCCCTTCGGCAGCCACCACGCGTACCCGCCCTGGTTGTTGGCGGTCAGGGTGTGGCCGGTGGTGCTGCCGACCAGGTTGACCCGCACCGTCGCCGGGATCCCGACGGTCAGGCCGCCGCAGGTCACCCCGGTCACGGTGCCCTGGACCCTGCCCCAGCTGGGCGGCGGTGACACGTTCATCGTCACCGACAGCGCCGGCACGGGGTACGGCGTGTTCGACGCGACGCCCAACTCGCCGGCGTAGGCGCCCGGCTGGGCCACGTCGACCGCCGCGGTGGCGCGCAGCTTGACGGTGACCGCCCGGGACGCGCCCGGGGCCAGGGTGAAGCTGCTCGGGGCGGTGGACAGCCAGGGCAGGTCGGCCTCCCCGGCGCAGAGTTCCAGGCCGGGCAGTCGCTCGCTGTCCGCCGACCCCACGAACGAGGACGGCGAGCCGCCGATCCGGTACGCGCCGCAGGCGCCGGCGCCCCGGTACCGACCGAACCCGGCGTTGGGCAGGTCCCGCCAGTTGCCGGCCGCCGGGTCGTACGCGATGGTCCGGTTGGTCACCGCGGTCGACGCCGCGGTCACGCCGCCGGCCAGCACCAGCAGGCCACCGGCCGCCGCGTACTGGGAACCCCACAGGTCCACGGGCAGGTTCGGCAGCGGGCTCCAGGCGTCCGCCGCCGGGTCGTACCGGTAGGCGTCGGTGTACTCGGTGCTGCCCGTGCCGCCGGCGCAATACACCGCGCTGCCGATGCCGCCGCAGGAGAGCCAGGAGACCCGGTGCGGGTAGGACGCGCCGGTGCGGAACGCGCCGGTCGCCGGGTCGAAGACGACCAGCCGGTCCGAGTCGGTGCAGGCGCCGTCGAGGCAACCGCCGACCAGGTACACCTTCCCGCCGGCCACCGCCTGACCGGCCGCTGCCGCCGGGAACGGGTTGGTCGCCCCCGGCACGGTGCGCCAACTGCCGGCGGTCGGGTCGAACACGTCCACCGAGGCGACCGTGTCCTCATCGGGGTCCCAGCCGCCGAGCACGTACAGCTTGCCGCCCACCGCGGCCGCCATCGGCTTGGACCGGGCGGTCGGCAGGTCGGGCAGCGCGGACCAGGCGTCCACGGCCGGGTCGTACCGCCAGGCCTTGCGCTCCAGGCCGGTGCCGCCACCACCGCCGACGGAGTAGACCATGCCGTCCAGGTTGGCCGCCGCGTTGTCGTAGATCGCCGCCGGCAGGTCGGCGATTCCGGCCCAGGCGTCCTCCGCCCGTGGCGCGGCCTCCGGGTCCGCCCCGCCGTACGCGCCGCCGGTCCGGGCCTTGCTGATTCCCTTCATTTTCTGCTCCCGCAGCGGAGCGCCGGCCCTGGACAGCGGCTGGAACCGCCCGTCGCGTTCCACCAGGTCGACGGTGGCGGCCGCCGTGCCGGTGTTGCGCACCGTCACCTTCGTGGTCCGGGTGCTGCCGTACGGCTGGTACGACTCGACGCCGGCCGGAGTGACGGCGAGCCGTCCGGCGGCCAACGAGAGGTCCACCCGGCGGGCGTCGTCGGCCACCACGGTCACGGTCTTCGTCACCGCCCGGTACGGGGGTCGGCTGGCGGTGAACGGGCGCGCCCCGGTCAGCCCCGAGTAGAGCCAGAAGAAGCCGTCCGGCAGGTTCGGGTCCTCCGGCGTCGCCGCCGACATCCCACGGTCCTCCGACCGGTCGGCGCTCTCCACCGTGACCCCGTTGAGGGGCGTGCCGGTGTTGCGGTCGGTGGTCGCACCGAGGACCAACCCGCCGGGCGAGGCTGCGCAGTCGCGGTTGACCACCTGCACGTCGTCCACCTCCCACCACCAGGCGAAGGTGCCGTGGAAGCGGAACCGGACCTGGACGCCGGACGCGCCGGCCGCCGGGCCCAGCGGCACCTCCTCGACCCGCGGCCCCCGTCGGCTGCTGGTCTGGTGCCAGACGGTGGTCCAGGTGCTGCCGCGGTCGGTGGAGACGTCCACGTCGGCGGTGTCACTGATGCCGACCGCGCGCCAGTCGCTGCGGAAGCGCAGCACCGGCGCCGGGGCGGCGCTCAGGTCGAGCGTCGGAGTCACCAGGTCGGTGTCCTGGGTCCTGCCGGAGCCGAGCCGATCGCTGTCGACGACCGCGAATGCGCCGGTGCCCCCGGTGAGGTTGCCCCGTTCGCCGAGGTCGTTGAAGGTCCAGCCACCGTCCCCGGTGCGGTTGCGCACCGTCCAGCCGGACGGGGCGTCGGTGCCGTCGAAGCTCTCGCTCAGCAGCGGCGTACCGAAGCTGCCGGTGTACCCGGGCGCGGTGCAGGCCGGCTCGACCGGCACCGCGAAGTCGGCCGTCACCGGCCCGTCTCCCACCACCACGTCCCGGGTGACCTCCCGGTAGCCGGGGTAGCGGACGGCCACGGTGAGCCGGTGCCCGGTGTTGCCCGGGACGGTGAACGAGTACCGCCCGGTGGCCGGATCGGTGAAGACCGGGCCGCCGGGCCGGCCGGCGACCTCGATCCGGGCGTAGAGCGGCCAACCGTGTCCCGAGCCGTCGGTGACCCGGCCGCTGACCGTGACCGTCGGGTTCGCCACGAGGGCGAAGTCCCGGGTGACCGCGCCGCCCTCGGCGACGGTGACGGTGGTCGATTGCCCGGCGTAGCCGTACGCGCTGACGGTGACCGTGGCCTCGCCGGCCGGCACGGTGAGCGCGTACCGACCGTCCGGGCCGATGGTGACGCTGCGGGTGCCGTCGCCGACGGTCGCGCCGGCGATCGGGTCGCCGTCGGCCGCTGCGCTCACGACGCCCACCAGCCGACCGACCGGGCCGCGCGGGGCGGTCCGCACCGCCGCGTACGCGTCCAGCCGCCCCGCGCCGAAGACGTTGTTGTCGGCGGCGGTGCCCCCGCAGGTGGTGACGTCGACGTCGCGGGCGGTCCGGTCCAGCAGCTCTTCGGTGGCGGCGATGTCGCCCTTTAGGCTCGGTGCCGCGGACCAGACGAGCGCGACCGTGCCGGAGACGTGCGGCGCGGCCATCGAGGTGCCGTCGAAGGCGGCGTACCCGTTGCCCGGGACGCTCGATCGCACGTTGCTGCCCGGGGCGGCGACGTTCGGCTTGTAGGCGTTCGGGTCGGTGGCGTCGCCGCGACCGGAGAAGTCGGAAATGGCGTTGTCGACGTCGTACGAGCCGACCGCGTACGCGCCGGGGTTGTCGCCGGGGGAACCGGCGCTGCCGCAGGCGGGCCCGTCGTTGCCCGCGGAGAAGACCGGGAACATGCCGGCCGCCCGCCAGGCCGCGACGGTCTGCTGGTACCACGGGTCACCGCCGGCGCCGCCCCAGGAGTTGTTCACCACGTCGGGGCGCAGGTCGGGGCGGGGGTTCTGCCCGGCCAGGTCGGTCGGGGCCAGGACCCACTGGCCGGCGGCGAGCAGGGACGCGTCGGAGCAGGAGGTGCTCTCGCAGCCCTTCGCGGCGATCCATCGGGCGCCCGGGGCGACGCCGATCTGGTTGCCGGCGCCGTCGTCGCCGACCATCGTCCCCGTGGTGTGGGTGCCGTGGTCGTTGTTGTCGCAGGGTGCCGCGCTCGGGCAGACCTCGGCCGGGTCGTACCAGTTGTAGTCGTGGTCGAACGTGCCGCCGCCGAGGTTGCCCCGGTACGCCCCGACCAGCGCCGGGTGGTCGTACTGGACTCCGCTGTCGATGCTGGCGACCACCACGCCCTCGCCGCGGTCGCCGAACTCGCTCCACACCTGCGGCGCGTTGATGTTGGCAAGGCCCCACTCGGCGCCGTTGGCGCCGGCGCGACCGCCGGCGGCCGGGGTCGGGCGCACCAGCGGGTAGCTGCGGACGGGTTCGATCCGGGCCACCTCGGGGCGCTTGGCGATCTCCTCGACCAGCTTGCGCTTGCCGGTCACCCGCACCGCGTTGGCGATCCAGTAGGCGGTGTGCGGCGCCTTGCGGGTCGTCAGCAGCGAGCGCAGGTCGCGCTGGGTGCGCTCGGCGGTCGTGGTGAGCAGCCGGTGCACCTCCCGGGCCCGGTCGTCCGGGTCGGGCAGCTTGGCGGTCTGTGCCACCGGTGCGGTGTCCCGCAGGTAGACCAGGAAGCTCGCGCTGCCCGTCGCGTCGAGCTGGCGGAGCAGCCGCTGATCCACACTGGCCCGGGCCGGGGCGGGCGGGGCCGGGGCGGCGACCGCGGGCTGGGCGGTCAGGCCCAGCAGGACCGCTGTGCAGGCCACGGCGGTCCGCCGGAGAGCGGACCTGATGGATGATGGTCGGAACACTTTTCCTCCCCACGTCACGGGTCCCGATCTGTCCGGGACGACGCACCACGCTGACGGTGCTCAATGCATAACGTCGGTCGGTGCCTGGTCAGTGACGTGGCGTATTCCTGACTGTGGGTCCGCCCCCCACAACCCATCGGTATACGTCACTATCTTCGGTGGAAGTCACGCTCAATACGGTTGGTGCGGGTGGAGGCTGCGTGTCCGGTGAAGAGGTCCCGATCGTCGTCTGCGTGAGTGCCGATGTCGCGATGCGGCAGCGGGTGGTGCGCCAGCTCGACGGGGTCGGCCCGGTGGTGAGCTGCGCCGACCTGGACGAGCTGCGCGCGATGTTGTTCCCGTCGCCACCGGAGGACACGGCTCTGGCCGTCGCGCCGGTCGACCCACCCCCGGCCCGGCACGGGCTGATCAGCTGGGGTGAGCTGGTCGTCGACCGTGCCGGGCACCTCGTCACCTGGCGCGGCGATCCGCTCCCGCTCACCCGCACCGAGCGGGAGTTGCTCGCCCGGCTGATCGGGCCGCCGCTGGTGGTGTGGAGCTACGAACAGCTCTTCGCCGCCGTCTGGAACGGCGCGTACCTGGGCGACACCGCGATCCTGCACTCCGCCGTCAAGCGTCTCCGGCACAAGTTGCGCAGCCTGCCGGGTGGGCCGCGGGTACACACCGTACGAGGGGTCGGCTACCGCATCGATCCGCCACCGCGGACCGCCTGACCGTGGGTGCGCCCGACGCCGCCGATCGCCGCCGGGCCGCCCGTGACACCATGGCCGCGTGAGCGGAGCTGTCCGGACGGGGTGGACCCCGTCGACCGGTCCCGCCGCCCCGGCACCTGCCCGGCGGCGGCGCTGGCTGCTGGTCGCGACCGCGATCTGGGCCGTACTGCTGACCGTGCTCGTCTGGACGTCGGTCCGCGACGACCCACCGACCGTGCGCGAGCAGCGCTCCCTCGACCAGGCCGGTCCGGTGGTCGACCGGGCGGTCGGGGAACTGGCCCGGGCGTCCGGCGCGGCCGGGCTGCTGGAGCTGGGGCCGGCGCGGGTCGAGTCGAGCTGCCGCGTCACCCCGTTCGCCGACGGCGCCCGGCTGCGGCGTGAGGTCGGTGTGCTCGCGGCCGTCGGCACCGAGCGGGACGTGCTGTCCGGGATCGCCGATCGACTCCCCACGAGCTGGCAGGCCGGGGTCGGGCCCGGGCTGGAGGGCCCGGAGCTGCGCGCCGACGCCGGGGAGTTCGTCGCCGTCGAGGGCCGGCCGACCGGGGACGGTCGGATCCGCCTGACCGTCGACACCGGCTGCCGGCCGGTCGGCTCCGGCTACGCCCCGCCGCCGGTCACCGACGCCGGGCCGGAGGCCGCCGCCCTGACGGCCGCGCTTCGAGCGCTCGGTCGGCCCGCCGATGCCGCGCCGGAGGTGGTCACCGCGCCCTGCCCGGGCGGCGTGCTGGCCCGTACCGCGCGGTCCACCCCCGGCCCCGGCGCGGCCGGCTCCGCGGGCGGGCTCACCTCGTTGGCCGGCGATGCCCCGCTGCTGGACGACCCCCCGGTGTACGCGTACCGCGCCGGCCCGGTCACGGTGCTGGCCGACCTCACCCCGGACGCCGCCCGGCTGGCCGCCACCGTGGGCTGCCCCGACTGAGCTCGGCGTTTGCCCGGGTCACCGGCCCAGCGGCTCCTCCGGGTCGCGACTGCGGCCCAGCGCGTCGACTCGGCCCCACCGGCCGGGAATGTCCAGCAACTCGATCCGGCCCATTCCCGCTGGTACGGCCGGATCGATGATCAGATGTTCGCCCTGCGGCTCCAGCCCCAGCATCACGCGCAGCAGCAGCAACGGGGTGCCGGTCGACCAGGCCTGCGGGCTGCACGCGGTCGGATACTCCACCGGATAGTCGGTGAGATTACGGGCGTAGCCGGCGAACGCCTCCGGCAGCCGTCCGCCGAAGTAGCGGGAGGCGGCCAGCATCGCGTCGCAGATCTGCCCGGCCTCTTCGCGGAAGCCGTACCGCCACAGGCCCCAGGCGATGATCGAGTTGTCGAACGGCCAGACGGTGCCCACGTGGTAGCCGATCGGGTTGTACCGGCTCTGGTCCTCGGCGAGGGTCCGCACCCCCCAGCCGGAGAACAGTCGCGGCCCGAGCAGGTGCTCGACCACCTTGCCGGCCCGGGACTCGTCGACGATGCCGCTCCAGAGCAGGTGCCCGATGTTCGACGACAGCGCGTCGACCTGCCGGCCGTCGGCGTCCAGGGCGAGCGCGTAGTACTCGCGGTCGGCGATCCAGAAGTCGTGGTTGAACCGCTGCTTGAGGGCGGCCGCCTCCCGCTCCAGCCGGTCGGCGTAGGCCGGGTCTCCCCAGAACGTCCGGGCCAACCGGGCGGCCCGGATCTTCGCGTCGTACGCGTAGCCCTGCATCTCGCAGGTGGCTCGGGGGAAGCCGGGCATCCGACCGTCGGCGTACGAGATGCCGTCCCAGGAATCCTTCCAGCACTGGTTCTGCAGGCCGGTCTCCGGGTTGCGGGTCTGATACCAGAGGTAGCCGGTGCCGAGCAGATCGCCGTAGGTGTCGATCCACCGCAGCGCCGCTCGCACGTGCGGTTCCAACCGCCGGACCAGTTGGGTGTCGCCGGTCCAGCGCTCGTACTCGTCGAGCAGGATGATGAACAGCGGCGTCGAGTCGGCCGACCCGTAGTACGGCGAGTGTGGCTGCTCCTCGAAACCGGCGGTCTCCCCGTACCGCAGCTCGTGCAGGATCTTGCCCGGCTCCTCGTCGCGGAAGTCGTCCACCCGGTGCCCCTGCAAACCGGCCAGCATCACGATGGTCGGCGGGATCAGCTCCGGCAGGAACGGCAGCACCTGCAACGAGGTGATGATGCTGTCCCGGCCGAACAGAGTCATGAACCAGGGCAGCCCGGCGGCGAGCAGCCGCACGCCCAGGGCGATCGACTCGTAGCGCAGCGCGGCCAGGTCGTTGAGGCTGCGCCGGTACGCCCCGGCCAACGGCTCGCAGTCGCAGCCGAGCTTCGGCGCGCGGTCGATCAGCTCCTGCTGCTCGGCGCGGATGGCGTCCGCGCTACGGCTGCCGCCGTACGGCAGGGTGGCCCGGATGTCCTCCCCCCGAGCCCCGTAGACGATGGTGGACACGTGCAGGGTGGTGGTCCATTCGCTGTTCGGCGGCACCCGGATCTGGAAGGTCATCCCGGAGGCGTCGACCGATGCCGGTGCACTCGAATTGATCACCGTCTCGCGGTGGAACGCCTCCCGTCGGTAGGTCAGCCGCAGCTCGTTGTCGGCAGTCGAGACGGTCGTCCGCCCCCGCTTCTGCCGGGCGTTCTTGATCTCGAACAGGTCGGCGAAGTCGGCCGCCATCTCGATCCGGACGGTGAACTCGACCTCCTCGCCAGCATGGTTGAGGACAGTCAGCTGCTCCTGGAAGCTGCCCACGATCGCCCGGTTGCGAATCACCGACGCCTTTGCGTCCAGGTAGTGCGTCGGTTCACCAGGGGCCAGGAAGAACCGGGTCCGGTACGACTCGGCGTCGTCCATCGAGAGGGCGTGCAGCCGCTCGCCGTCCAGGGTCAGCACCCAGTTGGACAGGAAACGCGTGTCGAAGGAGAACAGCCCGGTCGGGAAGTCGTAGGACGGCTCGATGTCTCCCGTCCGGTCGCTGACCAGGAAGGTGTTGCCGTCCAGGATGCTGACCAGATCCTTCACGCCCGCCGCCCGGCCTGCTCCCGGGCCACCTCGCGCGGGTCGCGAGTGCCCGGCGGGTCCGGGAAGAACCGGCGAAAGGCCAGGAAGAGCACCACGTTTCCGCTGAACGTGCTCTCGTTGCGCAGTACCGCCGCGACCCCCTGGGCCTCGCCCGTCACCAGCCGGTCGAACAGGACGGCGCTGCTGTACCAGATGGCGTCGGCCGGCCCCCGGTGCCGGCCGACCTGGACAAATCCCGGCCGCATCCGGACCAGCCAGTGCTCGGTCAGGTCGCCGGTGGTGAGCTCGATCTGAAGGGTCCCGTCTGCCAGGCCACCGAGGACCTCGGGGGCGCGCGCCGGCAGTGATGCGAAGAACCTCTCCGTCACCTCGGTCACAACCGAATCGTAGGCAGCTGTCCGAGTTGTCGGGTCGGTATCCGTACTCCGCCCCGAGTCGCCCGCCGGTCAGTAGACCAGCGCCTGCGCTCCCTCGGCCAGGGCCTCCTCCACGAAGACCGCGGCGCCGGCGATCCGGACGCCGGGCAGCACGTCGTCCGGTCCGATCTCCCGACGGGCCGCGCACTGGGTACAGGCGGTCACCCTGCCACTGGTCAGGATGACGTGCAGCAGCTCGGCCAGCGGCGCCGAGTGTGGCAGCTCGAACTCCTGGGCGCGGCCGGGCAGCGCGAACCAGGTCGACTCGCCGGTCAGCCAGAGCGACACGTCCACCCCGGCAGCGACCGCGGTCGCGGCGACCGTGAACGCCTGTGCGCACCGCTCCGGGGCGTCCGCCCCCGCGGTGGCCTTGACGACGAGAGTGCGGGCCATGAGGCCCAGCATAGGATGGCCGGGATGGTTACCGAGATCGGGTTCGTCAGCCTGCTGGTCGCCGGCCTGGGCGGCCTCGCCGGTGGCCTGGTCTACCTCGCCGTACGCATTTCGAGAGGACGCTGGTGAGCGACGAGAACCCGCTGCAGCCCCCGTGGCTGAACGCGCCGCCGGTCGAGGAGTACCCGTTCGAGGAGAGCCACGACCTGCGGGTCGGGCCGAAGCTGCACCCGGCACTGGACGGCCTGCTGCCCTACATCGGGCTGTGGCGCGGCCGGGGCAAGGGTGGTTTCCCCACCATCGAGGACTTCGACTACGCGCAGGAGATCCGGATCAGCCACGACGGCCGGCCGTTCCTGCACTACGAGTCGCGGGCCTGGATCCTCGACGAGCGGAGCCAGCCGGTCCGTCCGGCCGGACGCGAGGTCGGCTGGTGGCGGCCGGTGCTGGTGGACGGCCGCGCCACCGACGAGCTGGAGGCCCTCCTGACCACCCCGTCCGGGGTGATGGAGCTGCACCTCGGCAAGCGCACCGGCACCCAGGTCGAGTTCGCCACCGACGCGGTGGTCCGGACGGCGACCGCCAAGGAGGTCACCGGCGGGCACCGGCTCTTCGGCATCGTCGAGGGCGCGCTGCTCTACGCCCAGGAGATGGCGGCGATGGGGCACCCGCTCAGCGCCCACCTCTCCGCCCGGCTCGTCCGGGTCGGCGGCTGACCCTCAGGCAACGGGGAAACCCAGCAGGGCGTGCAGGGCGGGGGTGCGCGGGGACCGGTCGCGGCGCACCCCGTCCAGGGTGTGGACCTCGGCGAGCCCGCGCACGGACGAGCTGAACCAGATGGCGTCCGCCGCGTGCAGCTCGGCCGGGGTGATCATCCGTTCGGCGGCGGTCAGGCCCAGCTCGCCGGCGTGGCCGAGCAGCCAGGCGGCGGTCGTACCGGGCAGGATGCCGGTGGTGGCGGCCGGCACGGTGCAGAGCGTCCCGCCGGTGAGCCACACCACGTTCGCGGTCGGGCCCTCCAGCGCGTACCCGTCCGACGAGATCCAGAGCACGTCGTCGACCCCGGCCCGGTGGGCCCAGCGGCGGGCGGCGCTGTTGACCGCGTACGAGGTGGACTTGATCCCGGCCGGCAGCCAGTCCAGCCCGGTGCGCGCGTCGGCGGGCACCCCCAGCGGCAGGGTCGCCACACTGATCCCGTCCCGGCGGGCCGCGCGGGACGACGCCGGCACCTCGGCCAGGGTGGCGTAGACGGTCGGCGGGCCGCCGGCCTCGGGGCCCCGGGTGCAGACCAGCCGCAGAGCCCCCTCCACCTGCGCCGGCCACCCCGCTCGCACCGTGTCGAGCAGCTCGATCAGCGCGGCGGCGGGTGGCAGGGGCAGCTCGAAGGCGGCCGCCGCCGCGGCCAGCCGGGCCAGGTGCTCGTCGCGCAGCCACGGCCGACCCTGGCGCAGATGCATTGTCTCGAAGAGGCCGTCGCCCCGGAGCACGCCGAGGTCGTCGCCCCGGAGCACGGGCCCACCGGCCGGCACCCGGCCGCGACCGAGTACGGCGATCCGCGCGGTCGTATCGACCCCGACCTTCCCGACGGACGACAGCACCATGACCGTCGAGCCTAGCGGCGGTCCGTCGGCGTGCGAAGGTCGGCATGGTTGCCGAACTATGATCGGACGGTGTCCGAATCCTCCCTCGCGGAAATGCTCCGGGCCCGTGGGCTGCGGCTGACGGCCCAGCGGCAGCTCGTCCTCCAGGCGGTGCTCGATCTGGGCCACGCCAGCCCGGAGCAGGTGCACACCGCCGTCCGGGAGGTCGCCGCCGGCGTCAACATCACCACCATCTATCGCACGCTGGAGCTGCTGGAACGGCTCGGCCTGGTGACCCACACCCATCTCTCGCACGGCTCGCCGACCTACCACGCGGCTGGTGAGCACCAACACGTCCACCTGGTCTGCCGGGAGTGCGGCGCGATCGACGAGATCGATCCGGAGCTGCTCCGCCCGCTCGCCGACCAGTTGGCCGCGCAACGGGGGTTCCGGGTGGACATCGGGCACGTGTCGCTCTTCGGCGTCTGCGAACGCTGCGAGAACGGGGACCAGAAATGATCGACATCGCGGGAGCGGTGGCCGTCGAGAGCATCGACGAGGCCAGCCGCGACCAGCCGGAGCCGGCGCACGCCGCGGTCGGCGTGCGGGGGGTGGCCGCGCACTACGGCGACCCGCTGCGCGAACAGCGCATCCTGGACACCGAGGTCGGGCTGGTCGACCGGTCGCACCGCGGGATCATCGCGGTGCCCGGTGAGGAGCGGGCCGGTTGGCTGCACACGATCACCTCGCAGCACCTCGCGTCGCTCGCCGCCGGCGAGGGCACCGAGTTGCTGGTGCTCTCCCCGCACGGGCACGTCGAGCAGCACGCCCTGGTCGCCGAGGACGGCGAGACCACCTGGCTGGACACCGAGCCGGGCGCGACCGCCGGCCTGCTCGCGTACCTGGAGAAGATGCGGTTCTTCAGCAAGGTCGAGCCCCGGGACGCCACCGCTGAGCGTGCCCTGCTGTCGCTGGTCGGGCCGGCGGCAACGGACGCGCTGGGCACGCTCGGCGTGACCGGGCTGGCCGCACCGGACCTGGTCGCGGTGCCCGGTCCGAAGTTCGCCGCCGGCGCCGTGCCGCCCCGGGCGAGCGTGCGCTACGACGTACGACCGCTGCCGGTCGGTGGCTGGGCCCGGCGCGGCCCGCTCGGGGTGGATCTGCTGGTTCCCCGGTCGGCGATGGACCAGGTGGTGGCGGAGTTGCGCGGCGCGGGCGTGCCGGTCGCGGGGCTCTGGGCGTACGAGGCGATCCGGGTGGCCGCCCGTCGGCCCCGGGTCGGGGTGGACACCGACCACCGGACCATTCCGGCGGAGGTTGACCTGATCGGCCCGGCGGTGCACCTGGACAAGGGCTGCTACCGGGGGCAGGAGACGGTGGCCCGGGTGCACAACATGGGCCGGCCGCCGCGCCGCCTGGTGCTGCTGCACCTGGACGGGGTGACCACCGACCAGCCGCCGACCGCCGGCACGCCGGTGACCCTCGACGGCCGGGCCGTGGGCTTCGTCGGCACCGCCGTGCTGCACCACGAGCTGGGCCAGATCGCGCTCGCGGTGCTGAAGCGGAACGTCCCGGAGGACGCCACGCTGCTGATCGGCGAGACCGCGGCGGCGATCGACCCGGCCTGACCGGGCGGTCTAGGATCGCCGCCATGACGACAGGGACGTTGATCACGGTGGCCCCGACCGGCGCTGAGTCGGCCAAGGCGGAGGTGCCGGCGCTGCCGGTGACCCTCGACGAGCTGGTGCGTACCGCCAAGGAGTGCGAGGCGCTCGGCGCCGCCGTGATCCACGTCCACATCCGTGACGACGCCGCCCGGCCGACCCTCGACCCGGTGCGCCTGCGGGAGACGGTGGCCGCGCTGCGGGAGAGCACCGACCTGATCGTGCAGCTCTCCTCCGGCGGCGCGGTGACCGATCCGGAGGCCTCCCGGCTCGCCGTGCTCGACGCCGGGCCGGACATGGCCTCGTGCACCATGGGCACGGTCAACTTCGGCGACGACGTCTTCCTCAACCGGTGGGAGTTCATCGTCGACCTGCACACCCGGATGCAGGAACGCGGGATCGTGCCGGAGTACGAGATCTTCGACCTCGGCCACCTGTCCGCGTTGCAGCGGCTGCTCGGCAAGTACGGACCGCCGGCCGGTGGGCACGTGCACGTCGACTTCGTGATGGGTGTGCCGGGCGGCATGCCGGGCACCACCGAGACGCTGGTCGCGGCGCACCGGATGCTGCGGGACCTGCCCGAGGGCACCACCTTCTCGGCCACCGGCATCGGCCGCAGCACCATCCCGGTGCTGCTGGCCTCGCTGTCGACCGGTGGACACCTGCGGGTCGGGATGGAGGACACCGTGACGTACGCCAAGGGCCGCCCGGTGGAGTCCAACATGCAGCTGGTCGCCCGCGCGGTCGGCTTCGCCCAGCTCGCGCAGCGCCCCCCGCTGACCACCACCGAGGCCCGCGAGCTGCTGGGGCTGTAAGGCCGGGCCTGTCCAGCGCCCCTGTCACCCGGGCGGTGGACGACCAGGTCACCCCGCCGACGGGCACCCTCGGACCGTCGGTACCGTCCAGCACGTGGGAAAGACGTACGAGGGCGGCGCGCCGCTCGCCGAGGTGGTCCGTTCCGGGTTCGTCGAGGGCATGCACCGAGGCTCGGTGGTGGTGCTGGACGCCGCCGGCGTGCCGGTGGCCGCCGCCGGGGACGTGACCGCACCGATCTTCCCCCGCTCGGCCAGCAAGCCGATGCAGGCGATCGGGATGCTCCGCGCCGGCCTGCCGCTGACCGACCCGGCCGACCTGGCGCTGGTGTCGGCCAGCCACGCCGGTGAGGAGTTCCACCTGGCTCGGGTCGGCGCGTTGCTGCACCGGGCCGGGCTGGACGCCTCGGCCCTGCACTGCCCGCCCGACCTGCCGGTGGGCGCGGCGGCCCGCGAGGCCGTGCTGCGCGCCGGAGGCGGCCCGACCCGGGTGCAGATGAACTGCTCCGGCAAGCACAGCGGCATGCTGCTGACCTGCCAGGCGGCCGGGTGGCCGCTGGACGGCTACTGGCGGCCGGAGCACCCGTTGCAGCAGCGACTGCGGGCGGCCATCGAGGAGTTCACCGGCGAGGAGGCGGCGGCGGTGGGCGTGGACGGCTGCGGGGCTCCGGTGCTCGCGGTGTCCCTGACCGGCCTGGCCGGGGCGTACCTCCGGCTCGTCGACGCCGAGCCCGGCTCGGCGCCGCGCGCGGTGGCCGATGCCATGCGCGCCCACCCGGAGATCGTCGGCGGCACCCGGGCCGACGACACCCGGCTGATGCGCGGCGTACCGGGCCTGCTGGCCAAGGTCGGCGCCGAGGGCGTGATCGCGGTGGGGTTGCCGGGCGTCGGCGCCGTCGCGTTGAAGATCGACGATGGGGCCGACCGGGCCAGGATGCCGGTGCTGGTCTCCGCGCTGCGTCGGCTCGGCGTGGACGCCCCGGTGCTGGCGGAGTATGCCGAGGGGCCGCTCTTCGGCGGTGGCGTTCCGGTCGGCGCGGTCCGCCCGCTCTGGTGACCGCCGCCGGCCCGCCCACCCGCTGGCCCGCCCACCGGCCGGCCGCGCGCCGGCCAACTCCGGATCGAGCGCTATACCTCAGAGGTACAAATATGACTCGGAGGTATAGCGCTCGTCGCGGCGTCAGGCCCGTCGGTTCGTGGCGGGTCTGTTCGCGGGCGCGATGATGCCGGGCTCTCAGCCCCTTGACGCCGCCGTCCGAGGCGCGGTCGGGGCCGCTCCTCGCCGAGCGGCTAGCTCAGGAAGTCGAGCAGGGCGGCGTTGACCGCCTCGGGGCGCTCCAGCGGCAGCAGGTGCCCGGCGTCCGGCACGTCGGGCAGGCGTACCGCGCCGGGCACCTCGGCGGCGATCCGGTCGGCGAGGCGGCTGATGTCCGGCACGTCGGCGGCGCCCGCGGTGACCAGGACGGGCACTCGCAGCTCGCCGAGACGGCCGATCGCTGGCGGCGTCAGCTCGCCCACCTCCACCGCGCCGAGCGCCGACTCGGCGGCAAGCGCGCGCTGATCCATCTCCTGCGCGAACGCGATCAGCCCGGGGTTGACGTCGGCCGGCTGGCGACCCGGGCCGACCACCCAGAAGCGCACCTCGCCGGCCGCCCCGGCGGCGAAGTCGTCGGGGTCGACCTCGCCGACCAGGTCGTCCCAGAGGTCGTTGGCCTCCTCGGACCACTCGTTGCCGGAGACCGCCGAGTCGAACAGCGCGAGCGCGCTCACCCGATCCGGGTGGGCCAGCGCGGTGTCGATGGCGACCGACCCGCCGAAGGAGCAGCCCACCAGGGCGGCTCGGGGCAGGTCGAGCGCGTCCAGCAGGCCCGCCACGTCATCGTGATGAGCGAACGGCGTCGGTGGCAGCTCGGAATCGCCGTAGCCGCGCAGGTCCGGGACGATCACCCGGTGCCGGGTGGCGAGCGCGGACAGCTGACCCCGCCACATCCGCCGGTCGGCGATGCCGGCGTGCAGCAGCACGACGGGCGACCCGGTGCCGGCCTCGTCGTAGGCGATGACTGCTCCGTTGACTGTGATCTTGTGCACGGGACGGACGGTACGGAACCCCGCGAGCCGCGTGCAAGCGGGTTGCTGAGACCTTGCTAACTCTGGCTAGCGTTTTGCTTGCAAGAGTTAGCAACGGCGGTTAGCGTCGCCCTCATGGCCACACCGAAGGACCTCCCCGACGTCGGCGGGTTCATCCGCGATCTGCGGCGCAACGCCAAGATCTCGCTGCGGCAGCTCGCCGAGCAGGCGGGGGTCAGCAACCCGTACCTCAGCCAGATCGAGCGCGGCCTGCGCAAGCCCAGCGCCGAGGTGCTCCAGCAGCTGGCCAGCGCGCTGCGGGTCTCCACTCCCGCGATGTACCTGCGCGCCGGGCTGCTGGACGACAAGGAGGGCCACGGTGTGCTCGCCGCCATCGCGGTGGACCCCGACCTGACGATGGCCCAGAAACAGTCGCTCAGCCAGATCTACGAGACGTTCCGTCGGGAGAACACCCGGTTGGCCGAGGCCAGGGCCGCCGCCGAGGGCGCCGGGTCGGACACCTCCGGCGGCGCGGCCGAGGCGACCGCCCCGACCGACGTCGCCGATCAACCGGCCGATGTGGCCAACCTGGCCGCCACCGGCCCCACCACCGCGGGCGGCACCCCGACCGAGGCCGTGCTCGAGTCGGTCGCCGTCACCGAGGCGGGCACCACGCCCGCCCCGACCAGCACCAGCACCCCCGAGAAGAAGGCCGCCGGTCCGGCGGTCCGGAAGGCCGCCGAGGCGGCCGAAGAGGAGACGTCATGACCGAGCCGAAGACCAACCGCATCCCCGCCCCGATCTACGCCGCTGCCGGCGCCGGGGAGCTGGCCCTCGAGCAGCTGCGCAAGCTGCCGGCCGTGGTCGGCGTCCTGGGCACCCGGGTCGTCGCCGACCTGGGCGGCCGGGCCGTGCTGACCGGCTTCGAGCTGCGCCAGAAGGCCACCGAGACGCTGCGTACCGCCAACGAGACCGCCGAGAGCCTGCGTAGCCGGGCCCAGGCCGAGCTGGACCTGGACAAGCTGCGCGAGTCGGCCGACCTCGCCAAGCTGCGCGAGGTCGCCGACCTGGACCGGCTGCGCGCCGCCGCGACCCGCAACGCCGCCGTGGTCGTCGCCGGTGCCCAGGCCGCCCAGGAGCGGGCGTTCGCCGCGTACGGCGCACTGGTCGCCCGCGGCGAGCGGGTCGTCGGCGCCGGCGTGCTGGAGGCCGCCGAGACGGTCAACGCCGACATCGAGGCGACCCAGGCCGTGACGCCGGCCGCGACCCCGGTCGAGGCCACCGCTCCGGTCGAGGCCACCGCGCCGGCCGAGGTGCCGACCCCGGCCGACGTGGCCGAGATCGCCGAGGCCAAGCCGGCCGCCGTGAAGAAGGCCGCCCGGGCCCCGAAGGCCGCCAAGCCCGCCAAGCCCGCCGCGACCCCGTCGGCGAAGCTGCCCCGGGCCACCAAGCGGACCCGTCCGGCGGCCGAGTAGTTCGTGGTGTCGACGACCCCGACGGCGTCCTTGTCGGACGTAGTCGGGGTCGTCGACATAAGCTTGCCGGCATGGCCAACGCCGCGCCGATCTTCGCCTTCGCCGTCCGTGACGTGATCGAGCTGATCCTGCTCGTCTTCGCGCTGATCGTTCAGGGCGTCGCCCTGGTGCACGCCGTCACGCAGCGCTCCGACGCCTTCCCCGCCATCGGGACCCTGCCCAAGGGTGGCTGGATCGCCATCCTGGCGGTCTGCCTCGTGCTGACCCTGCTCGGCTTCGGCCCGATCAGCCTCTTCGGACTCGTGGGCATCGCGGCCGGTCTCATCTATCTCCTGGACGTCCGGGTCGGCCTGCGCGACCTGAGCGACGGTAAAGGGTTCTGGTGAGAGGCTTCCGCTGGCCACCGCCGCCGGACGGCGGTCCCCGCACCTGGGGGCCCGGCCCGGGTGGGCCGCGTACCGGTCGGCCGGCGCTGCCGGAGCCGGAGACCGAGCTGGTCACCACCCCGCACGGCGTACGGCTGGAACGGCTGGTCACCGGCACCGGTGATCCGGTCACCGTGTTCGCGCACGGGTTCGGCAACGGCATCGCCACCACCCGCCCGTTCGGCAGTGGGGTGACCGGCCGCAAGGTGTTCTTCCAGTTCCGTGGGCACGGTCGCTCCGACGCGCCGGCCGGTCCGTGGAACTACCTGGACCTGGCCCGGGACCTGCGCGCCGTCGCGGATCTCGGCGGAGCCAGCCGGGCGTTCGGGGCGAGCCTCGGCGCGGGGGCGCTCTGCCGGCTGCTGGCCGAGAGCCCGGAGCGCTTCGAGAAGCTGGTCTTCTTCCTGCCGGCCGTGCTCGACCAGCCGCGCGGCCCGGTCGCCCGGGAACGCGTGACGGACCTGCTGGAGGCGGTCGAGAGCGGCGACGCCTCGGCGGTCGCCGACGTGGTCTCGCTGGAGCTGCCGACGGCGGTCCGCAACACTCCGGCCGGCTGGTCGTACCTGCGGCAGCGGCTCGACCAGCTGCTCCGCGACGGTCTGGCCGACGGTCTGGCCACTCTGCCGGAGCAGACGCCACTGCGCGACGCCACCGTCCTGTCCGCGGTCACCGCGCCGGCGCTGGTGATCGGTTGTGCGGGCGACGACCTGCATCCGGTCGAGGTCGCCGAGCAGCTCGCCGCCGCGCTTCCCCAGGCCACCCTGCACGTGTACGACCGGCCGGGCGTGCTCTGGACGGAACGCGCCGATCTGCGCGAGCGCATCTCCGGCTTCCTGAACGAGTAACGTGCCCTGCCATGGGCGTCACACAGCATGGCCGGACCCACCGACTGGACCTCGCCGACCCGACCCTGCGCGAGTGGACCTGCACGGTCCTGCACGCCGACCCCGAGCAGGGCATCGTGCTCGACCGTTCGGCGTTCTACCCGGGCGGCGGCGGGCAGCCACCGGACCACGGCGTGCTGCTCTGGCAGGGCGTACAGACGCGGATCGTCGGCACCCGCAAGGGCGACGACCCGTACCTGATCCCCGCCGAGGGTGACCCGCTGCCGCCGGCCGGCACCGAGGTCGTCGGCGCGGTGGAGGACGAGCGCCGCACCCGTCTGATGCGCACCCACTCCGGGCTGCACGTGCTCTGCGGGGTGGTGTTCCGCGACTTCGGCGCGCTGGTCACCGGCAACTCGATGGAGCCGGGGGAGGCCCGGATGGATTTCAACCTCCCCGAGGTGCCGCCCGACTTCAAGAGCCGGATCGAGGAGCTGGTCAACGCCGAGGTGGCCGCCGACCGTTCGGTCGCCGTCCGGGTGCTGCCGCGCACCGAGGCCCTCGCCCTCCCGGACATCATCCGTACCCAGTCCAACCTCATCCCGCCGGACGAGCAGGAGGTGCGGATCGTCGACATCGTCGGGCTGGACGTGCAGGCCGACGGCGGCACCCACGTCGCGTCCACCGCCCAGATCGGCAAGGTGCAGGTGGTCAAGGTGGAGAGCAAGGGCCGGGCCAACCGCCGGGTCCGCGTCCGGCTCGTGGACTGACCGCCCCACCGTCCACCAGTTCTTTCAAGAATTCGGACGGCGGCTGTCAGGTATTCCTGACAGCGTCGCAGGCATGACACAACCGCTCACAGGAAAGATCGCGCTCGTCGCCGGTGCCACCCGTGGCGCCGGGCGGCAGATCGCCGTTCAGCTCGGCGCGGCCGGTGCCACGGTCTACGCCACCGGTCGCAGCACCCGGGCCGGCCGCTCCGAGATGGACCGACCGGAGACCATCGAGGAGACCGCCGAGCTGGTCAGCGCGGCCGGCGGCACCGGCATCGGCGTTCAGGTCGATCACCTGGTGCCGGAGCAGGTCCGCGACCTGGTCGCCCGGATCGACGCCGAGCAGGGCCGCCTCGACGTGCTGGTGAACGACATCTGGGGTGGCGACCCGCTGGTCACCTGGGAGAAGCCGGTCTGGGAGCAACCACTGGAGGCCGGGTTCCGCACCCTGCGGCTGGCCGTCGACACGCACATCATCACCAGCCATTTCGCGCTGCCGTTGCTGATCCGCAAGCCCGGTGGCCTGGTGGTGGAGATCAGCGACGGCACCAAGGCGTACAACGACGAGAACTACCGGCTGTCGGTCTTCTACGACCTCGCCAAGACCTCGGTCAACCGGCTCGGCTTCAGCCAGGCACACGAGTTGAAGCCGCACGACTGCACCGCCGTCGCGCTCACCCCCGGCTGGATCCGCTCGGAGGCCATGCTGGAGCACTTCGGCGTGACCGAGGAGAACTGGCGCGACGGGGCGGCCACCGACCCGCACTTCCTCATCTCCGAGACGCCGGCCTTCGTCGGGCGCGCGGTGGCCGCGCTCGCCGCAGACGAGGAGAAGGCCCGCTGGAACGGCATGTCCGTCGACGCCGGCACGCTCTCGAAGGTGTACGGGTTCACCGACGTCGACGGCAGCCAGCCGGAAGCGTTCCGGTACATCACCGAGGTGGTCGACGCCGGTAAGCCGGCCGACGTCACCGGCTACCGGTAGAGCGCGCGCAACCGGTCGGCGGCCTCGGCGAACAGCTCCCGCAGCTCGGGCGGATCGAGGGCCTCGACCTCGGGGCCGAGCCCGAGCAGTTGGTGGTACGCCACCCCGACGGATTCGACCGGCAGCCGCGCCCTCACCCAGCCCTGCCGGTCGGGCCCGTCGGCGCCGGCGACCACCTCGTCGTACACGAAAGGGGCATCGACCAGGTGCCGGAGCTGGCGCAGGCCGGCCGGGCTGAGCCGGACGGTGACCTCGGCCCGCAGCATCGTCCGCAGGAACGACCCGGCCTGCTCGCGCCAGTACCCCGCCAGGTCGAAGCCCTCGTCCCGCTCGAAGCTCTCCTCGCCCACCTCGACCCCGGTCACCCGGTCCACCCGGTAGGTGCGCGTGTCGTCGCCAACCCCTCCGACCAGGTACCAGACACCGCTCTTGAGCACCAGACCGTACGGTCGCACCCGGCGCGTCACCTCCCGGTCACCACGCCGGTAGCGCAGTTGGACCACCCGGTCCCGCCAGACCGCCCGGGCCAGTTCGGTGAGCAGCGGCGGCGGTTCGGTCTCCCGGAACCAGCCCGGCACGTCCAGGTGGAATCGCTGCCCGGCGCGGGCCGGGGCATCCCGCAGGGCGGGCGGCAGCGCGGCGAGGACCTTGAGCTCGGCGGCGGCGACCGCGTCGGCAAGGCCCATGTCGCCGGCCGGCCCGGGCAGACCGGCGAGGAAGAGCGCCTCCGCCTCGTCCCGGGTCAGCCCGGTCAGCCGGGTCCGGTAGCCGCCGAGCAGCCGGGTACCCGCCGGCCCGACCCCGGTCCGCGTAGACCGGCACCCCGGCGGCGGAAAGCGCCAGCACGTCCCGGTAGACGGTCCGCTCGGAGACCTCCAACTCCCGTGCCAGCTCGCCCGCGGTCATCGACCCGCGGGCCTGCAACAGCAACAGCAACGAGATCAGTCGAGAGGCGCGCACCCGCCCATCCTGCCCGGCCGGTCACCGTCCGCCGGGCGTCAGCAGCCCCCGGTCGTACGCGGTGGCGACCGCCGCCGCCCGGTCGTTGACCCCGAGCTTGGCGTAGACGTGCAGCAGGTGCGTCTTGACGGTGGCTTCGCTGATGAACAGCCGCGCCGCCGCCTCCCGGTTGGAAGCGCCCCGGGCCACCAGGACGAGCACCTCCAGCTCGCGCTGGCTGAGCGGCTCCTCGGCCGGGGCGCGCAGCCGACCCATCAGCCGGCCCGCCACGCTGGGCGAGAGAACGGACTCGCCCCGGGCGGCGGACCGTACCGCTCGGACGAGGTCCTCGCGGGGCGCGTCCTTCAGCAGGTATCCGGTCGCGCCCGCCTCGATCGCCGGCAGCACGTCCGCGTCCGTGTCGTACGTGGTGAGCACCAGCACCCGGGCGGCGCTGCCGGAGCGGGCCAATCGTCCGATGGCGGTCACCCCGTCCATGCCGGGCATCCGCAGGTCCATCAGCACCACGTCCGGACGCAGCGTCGCGACCAGGGCCAGCGCCTCGGCCCCGTCCGCGGCCTCGCCCACCACGTCGAACCCCGGGTCGCCGGTGAACATGCCGCGCAGCCCGTCCCGCACCACCGGATGGTCGTCGACGATCAGCAGCCGGACCGGTCCGGTCATCCGGCACTCCCGGCGAGGGCGGGCACGGAGGCCGAGATCGCGGTGCCGACGCCCGGCTCGGACTCGACGGCCAACTCGCCGCCGACCCGGACCACCCGCTGCCGCATGGCGGTCAACCCGTACCCGCCGCCCGGCTCCCGGGGTGTCGGCTGGTTGGTGACGTCGAATCCGGTCCCGTCGTCACGGACGTCCAGGGTGACCATGTCCTCCATGTACGACAGGGTCAGCCCGACCCGCGACGCGGCGGCATGCCGGGCCACGTTGGCCAACGCCTCCTGGGCGGCCCGCAGCAGGGTCACCTCGACCTCCGGATGCAGCGGGCGAGGCGTGCCGGTGGTGGCGACCTCCGCTCGCACCCCGTTGAGGGCCGACCAGCGCCTGCCCAACTCGGCGAGGGCGTCCGGCAGCCGGGCCGTCTCCAGCGGCTCCGGGCGGACCGCCCGCACCGAGCGGCGGGCCTCGGTGAGGCTCTCCCGGGCCAGGGCGAGGGCGTTGTCCACGTGGCGACGCCAGTCGGCGGAGCGGTCGCGGGTCTGCTCGGCCGCCTCAAGTTGGGTGATGATGCCGGTCAATCCCTGGGCCAGGGTGTCGTGGATCTCCCGGGCCATCCGCTGGCGCTCGTCCAGCATGCCGGCCTCCCTGGCCTGGGTGAGCAGTTGGGCGTGCAGCCCCGCGTTCTCCCGGGCCGTGTCGGCGAGCCTCCGGTTCGCCCCGGCCAGCTCCTCCACCAGGAGTTTGCGGTTGGCGTTCTGCCGCTCGGTGACGGTGCCGAACCAGCTCACCGCACCGGCCGCCCCGGCGTTGAACAGCACCAGCACCGACCAGAGCAGCCAGTGCGCCGCCGAGTCGGGTGGACCTGCGCTCTGCGCGGTGGCGACCAGCACGCCGGTCACCGCCACCCCGGCGAACCGCCACCTACCGGAAAGCGCGACGAACGCGTGCACGAAGCCGACCCAGGCGAAGAAGCCGTACCACGGGCTGGCCACCACCAGGACGGCGCTGAAGGCGAGCAGCCCGACGTAATAGGCCGCCATCAGCGCCCGCCGGGTGATCCACTGCGGGTGCAGGGTGATGAACCAGGCGACCCAGCAGCCGGCCGCCAGGGCGACGCCCAGGGTCGGCGGGAACGGCAGGCTGCCCGGGGCCGGCGCGAAGCGCGCCAGCACGGTCCCGACGAGCAGCCCGAGGAAGGGCACGACCCGGTAGACGCTCGCCTCGCGCGCCTCCCACACGGCAAGCCGGTCAACCTGTTCCGCGGTGCTGGTCATCGGTTGTTGCTCACTCCCAGCGGAAGAGTTTCGCGGCGGTCGCGCCGGCGGCCACCGCGACCACCGCCATTATCCCCAGGTGCAGCGGGTGTGGCGACGTCCCCGTCCAGGCGTCGAGCAGCGCCTGCACCCCGGGCGGCGTGTAGTCGCCGATCCGGACCAGGAAGTCCGGCAGGAGGAACCGGGGCAGGTAGACGCCGCCGAAGAACATGACCGCCATGAACAACGGCACCGCAAGTGCCTGCGCCGATTTGGTCGTCCGCGCCACCGCCGCCACCAGCAGGCCCAGCGCCAGCAGGGCCGCCGTACCGAGGACGAGGGCCAGCGCGAAGCCCAGCGGACGCCGGGGCAGCGGTACGTCGAAGGCCAACCGGCCGACCCCGATGAGCAGTACGGCGCTGACCAGGATGGTGGCGAGCGAGATGACCAGTTGGGCGGCCAGCAGCGCGGCCGGGCCGGCCGGGGTGGTGGCCAGCCGGCGCAGCACTCCACGTTCCCGGTAGGTCGCCAGGACCGTGGGCAGGATGTTCACCGCCGACATGGCGAGCGTGATCACCAGCAGCGAGGGTGCGAAGTACTGGATGAAGGAAAGGTCGCCGAACTGCGGATCCGACTCGCGCAGCGCCGGGATCAGCCCGAACACCAGCAGCAGCGCCAGTGGCAGAGCGACGGTCGTCACCGGCGAGCCGAAGTCCCGTAGGAAGAGTCGTGTCTCGATCTTGAGAATCTGCCCGAAGGCGTGCATGTCGTTCTCCCTCAGACGGCGGGCCGACGCCCGGTCAGCTCGACGAACGCGTCGTCGAGGGTGGACTGCTCCAGCCGCAGGTCCGCGGCGATGATCTGGTTGCGGGCGAGCACCGAGGTGACCGAGTGCAGCACGTCACCGGTGCCGGTCACCACCAGCTGACCTCCGGTGCGGTGTACGGCGATGACCTCGGGCAGGTCCGTGAGAAGCCGGTCGTCCACCGGGGCGGACGGCCGGAACCGGACCCGCTGCTCCGGGAGCACCGCCGACACCAGGCTGGCCGGGCTGTCCAGTGCGACGACCCGTCCACGGTCGATCACGGCCACCCGGTCGCAGAGTCGCTCGGCCTCCTCCATGAAGTGGGTGACCAGAACGATCGTCACGCCGCTGTCCCGGATCTGCTCGATGAGAGCCCAGGTGTCCCGCCGGGACTGCGGGTCCAGCCCGGTGGTCAACTCGTCCAGGATCGCGACGCTCGGGTTGCCGACCAGCGCCAGCGCGATCGACAGCCGCTGCTTCTGACCGCCGGAGAGCTTCTTGTACGGGGTGTTCCGCTTGTCACCCAGACCCAGCCTGTCCAGCAGGCCAGCCGGATCGGCCGGGTCGCGGTAGAACGAGGCGTACAGCTCCAGCGCCTCGGCGACGCGCAGCTGGTCCGGCAGTTGGCTCTCCTGGAGCTGTACGCCAACCCGCTGGCGGAGTTGGGCCGCGTCCCTGCGGGGGTCGAGCCCGAGGACCGACACCCCACCCCTGTCGGGGACGCGGAGCCCGGCGACACACTCCACCGTGGTGGTCTTGCCGGCGCCGTTCGGGCCGAGGACCCCGAAGATCTCCCCGGCCGCCACCGTGAACGACACGTCGTCCACGGCCACCAGGTCGCCGTACCGCTTGTGCAGACTGGTCACCTCAATGACCGGCATCGCGCCGCCTTCCGCCGTTGTACCTGTCCCTGTGCCTGTCCAGACTGGCGGCGGCAGCCCGGCGGCGGATCGACCAGCCGTTGGTGATCTGCCGGGACGGCGGTTGACCCCGAAGATCCACCAACCGGTTGATGTGCGGGGAAGGGCCTCTTGTCAACGCGCCGCCCGGCGGCGGTCCGTACTGATCGCTAGGCTGCTCGGTCGTGGACGCCAGCAGAATCGCCAGTCCGGTGACGGGCAACGTCGGAAGCTTCTTCACCGGTGTCGGATTGCTCCTACGCGGGCTCGGCCTCTACGTGCGCAGCCCGAAACTGATGCTGCTCGGCATGGTGCCGGCGCTGATCTCCGGTGTGCTGTTCGTGGCCGCGTTCGCCACCCTCGTGTACTTCGTGGACGAGATCGCCGCCCTGGTCACCCCGTTCGCCGACGACTGGTCGAGCACCGCCCGCGGCCTGGTCCGGGTGATCGCCGGGCTGGCGTTCCTGGGCCTCGGCGGCCTGCTCGCCGTGGTCAGCTTCACGGCCGTCACCCTGGTCATCGGCGACCCGTTCTACGAGAAGATCTCCGAGCGGGTGGAGGAGCGGTACGGCGGCACGCCGGGGTCGGTGGACGTGCCCTTCTGGTCGTCGCTGCGTCGTAGCCTCGCCGACTCCGTACGACTGGTGGCCCTCACGGCGCTGGTCGGCATCCCGCTCTTCCTCGCCGGCTTCATCCCGGTGATCGGCCAGACGGTCGTACCGGTGATCGGGGCGGCGGTGGGTGGCTGGTTCCTCGCCGTGGAGTTGGTCGGCGCGCCGTTCTACCGGCGCGGGATGCGGCTCCCGCAGCGCCGGTCGATCCTCAAGGCCGACCGATCCACCGCGCTCGGCTTCGGAGTGGCGGTCTTCCTCTGCTTCCTGATCCCGCTCGGTGCCGTGCTGATCATGCCGGCCGCGGTCGCCGGCGCCACCCTGCTGGCCCGTCGCTCGCTCGGCCAGCCCATCGAGGAGCGCTGACATGCAGATAACCCTCGTCGAGGGGGACATCACCACCCAGCGGGTGGACGCCATCGTGAACGCCGCGAACTCGTCCCTGCTCGGGGGCGGCGGCGTCGACGGCGCCATCCACCGCCGCGGCGGTCCCGCCATCCTGGCCGAGTGCCGGGCGCTGCGGGCGTCCCGGTACGGCCGGGGCCTGCCCACCGGACAGGCGGTGTCGACCACGGCCGGGGAGCTGCCGGCCCGCTGGGTGATCCACACCGTCGGACCGGTCTGGTCGGCCACCGAGGACCGCTCCGCGCTGCTGCGTGACTGCTACGCCAACAGCCTGCGGGTGGCCGACGAGCTGGGCGCGACCACCGTGGCGTTCCCGCTGATCTCCGCCGGCATCTACGGCTGGCCCGTCGACGACGCCGTCCGCCAGGCGCTGTCGGTGCTGCGCTCGGCAGAGCCGGTCACCGTTACCGAGGCCCGCCTGGTGCTGTTCGGCGCCGACACCCTCGCGGTAGCCCGCCAGGTCTTCGACGCCACCTGACCGTTCCCGTCGCCGGCCTGTCCGCCTGTCCGCCTGTCCGCCGGTCGGCCGCTCCGCCGCTCCGCCGCTCGGCCGCTCGGCCGCTCCGCCTCGATCGGGTGATGAGAAGTAGGTCGCGGCCGGACATGTACTGAAGAGCTCGATACCTGTGAGTCATAAATATGACTCACAGGTATCGAGCTCATTGGGGCGTGTGGTCCGGTGAGGTCGCCTGGCCCGGCCACGGACGTGTGACCTGGTCGGGCCGCTCGCCGTGGGGTTGTCGGTGGAGCCGTCGGGCCGCGTCGATAGGGACCGGCGATCAGGTCAGCTCGGCCAGGCAGGACCACTGGGCCGCGACCGCCCGATACCCCAGCCGTGCGTTGATCGCCAGCATCGGCGCGTTGGCCTCGTCGTTCGACGTGTAGGCGACGCGGACGCCACCTGCGGCGGCCCGGTGCAGCGCGGCCGTCTTGGCCAGCCGGGCCAGCCCCCGACCCCGGTACGCCGGGATGGTTCCGGTGTAGTCCGACCACATCCGGTCCCCGTCCCGCTTCACGAGGCTGAACGCGGCCACCTCCCCGTCGACCTCGACGGCAGTGCTGGCTGTTTTGTCCAGGCCGAGGTTCTCCCAGACGTCGTACTGCCAGCTCGCATAGCTGACCGCGTCGATCGGCACGTCGCTGGGCTCGGCGACCGACGCGGCGGCGTTGGCCTGGTACAGCAGGTACGGGTCCAGTTCGGCGATGGGGCGCAGTCGTACGCCCGGCGGCGGATCGGGTAGCGCGGGCGCCGGATCCAGGCTGAGCGCGGAGTAGCGAAGCTCGCGGCTGGGTTGGAAACCGTGCCGCCGCGCGAAGGGCAACGCGTCCGGCTGCGCCCAACCGCGGACCTGGCGGACCCCCAGCGGGGTGAGATGCTCGGTCGCGGCCGTCAGCAGCGCCGTGCCGATTCCGCGTCGCCGGTGCTCCGGGTGGACGTGCAGCAGCGCGATGTCACCGAAGCCGGGCGTCGACGTCCAACCGGGGCGCTGGGCGGACACCCAGCCGACCACCTGGGTGTCCACCTCGGCCACGAAGGCGGCCCAGCCGTCCTCCGGTGGTGGTTCGGTGATCATCTTTCGGGTCGACTCCACCCCGCGCACCAGGTACGGGTAGACCATTGCCCGCAGCGCCACCACGGCCGGGGCGTCGTCGGGCCGCGCGACACGAATACGCATCTCAGGCCCCCATCCGTACGGCGGCGACGGCCTCGACCTCGACGAGCTGGTCGGTGTAGCCGAGCACGGCCACGCCGAGCAGGGTGCTGGGCGGGTCGTGGTCGCCGAAGGAGTCCCGGACGACCTCCCAGGCCTTCACGAGATCCGCCTGCTCGGACGACGCGACGTACACCGTGGTCTTGACCACGTCGGTCAGCCGGGCGCTGGCGGCGGCGAGTGCGGTCTCCAGGTTCGCCATCACCTGCCGGGCCTGCGCGGCGTGGTCGCCGGGGGCCACGGTCCGACCCTCCGCGTCGAGCGGGCACGCGCCGGCGGTGAACACCAGCCGGGCGGGCGGCTCGACGGTGGCCGCGTACGCGTACTCGGCGACATCGGAGAGGGCGGGCACGTGCAGCAACGCGACGGGATCCGGCATGCCGGCGAGGCTAACGACGATGGGGTGCCGAGGCGACGCATTAACCGCGGCGAGCGGTCAGGCCGACGCGCGCCGGATCAGTTCGGTGGGGAGCATGACCGCCGGCTCGATGGTCTCGCCGGCGGCCAGCCGGAGCAGCTGTCGGGTCATCCGCCGGCCGATCTCCACGATCGGCTGCCGGACGGTGGTCAGCGGAGGCTCGGTGTACGCGGCGGTCTCGATGTCGTCGAAGCCGACCACCGCCACGTCCTCCGGCACCCGCCGGCCGGCTTCGCGCAGCGTCCGCAGAGCGGCGTGCGCCATCAGGTCGGAGGCGGCGAAGAGCGCGTCCAGGTCGGGGTGCTCGGTGAGCAGGCGATGCATCGCCGCCGCACCGGACTCCCGGGTGAAGTCGCCGACGGCGATCAGCTCGGGCAGCCCGGCGGCGGCGACCGTGGTGCGGTAGCCGGTGAGCCGTTCGATCCCGGCGACCATGTCCTGCGGCCCGGCGATGGTGGCGATCCGGCGGCGACCGCCGTCGATCAGGTGTCGGACCGCCGCGGTCACCCCGCCGACGTGGTCGACGTCGACGTACGGCACGGGCACGTCGCCGAGCGGCCGACCGCTGCACACCACCGGGATGCCGAGCCGGGCGAGCGTGCCGGGCAGCGGGTCGGCGCCGTGCAGAGAGGCGAAGAGCACGCCGTCGACGTGCCGTCCGGTGGTGAACCGCTCGACCCGCTGGTGCCCGGCCGGCGAGCCGGCCAGCATCAGCACCAGCTGCTTGTCGGCCGCCTCCAGCTCCTGACTGACCCCGCGGATGATGCCGGGGAAGACCTGGTCGTCGGAGAACACGCGCGTGGCCGCCTCCGGCATGACCAGGGCGATCGAGTCGGTGCGCTGGGTGACCAGGCTGCGGGCGGCCAGGTTGGGCACGTACCCCAGCTCGGCGACCGCCCGGTTGACCGCCTCCCGGATGGGCTGAGCGACGGTGGTGGAGCCGTTGACCACGCGGGAGACGGTGGCCCGGGAAACCCCGGCCCGCGCCGCCACCGCCTCGAGCGTCGGCCGTTGCGCCGTCGTCATCGCGACTTCCCCCCGCTCGTCACAGCCCGTTCCGGGAGATCACCTCCTGGTACCACCGGGCGCTGGCCTTCGGTGTGCGCCGCTGGGTCAGGTAGTCGACGTGCACGATCCCGAACCGCTTGCGGTAGCCCTCCGCCCACTCGAAGTTGTCCAGGAACGACCATACGAGATAGCCGCGCAGGTCCACGCCCCGGGAGATCGCCTCGTGCGCGGCCCGCAGGTGTCCGTCGAGGTAGGCGATCCGGTCGGTGTCGATCACCTGCCCCGGTCCGTCGGGCGAGTCGCCGCCGGGCTTGTCGGGGAACGCCGCGCCGTTCTCGGTGATCAGCAGCGGCACACCGGGGTAGTCGGTGGCGATCCGCTCCAAAAGTCGGGTCAGCCCTGCGGGCTCGATCATCCAACCCATGTCGGTGAGTGGCCCGGCCGCCGGCAGGAAGTGCACCGCGCCCTCGGTGCCCGGGTACGCGCCGTTGCCCGCGCCGTCGGGCCGACCGGCGACGTAACTCGGCGAGTAGTAGTTGATTCCGAGCAGGTCGATCGGGGCGGCGATCAGCTTCTCGTCGCCGTCCCGGATGAACGTCGGCTCGACGATGCGCGCCACGTGCTCCCGCACGTCGTCCGGGTAGCCGCCGGCCAACAGCGGATCGAGGAAGATCCGGTTGTGCAGGCCGTCGACCAGGCGGACCGCGGCGGCGTCGGCCGCGCTCTGCGGGTCGGCCGGCCGTACATCGGCGGGGTTGAGGGTGATGCCCACGCTGCGCGCGCCGGCCGCGCGCAGCGCCCGCGCCGCCAGGCCGTGCCCGAGCAGCAGATGGTGTACGGCGGTGAAGGCCGCCGCCGGGTCCTGCTCGCCCGGGGCGTGCACCCCGTTGCCGTAGCCGAGGTACGCCGAGCACCAGGGCTCGTTGAGCGTGGTCCAGACGTCCACCCGGTCGCCGAGGCGGGCGTACACCGCCGTGGCGTACGTGGCGAAGTGCTCGGCGGTGTCCCGGTTGGTCCAGCCGCCCCGGTCGTCCAGCGTCTGCGGCAGGTCCCAGTGGTAGAGGGTGACGATCGGGTCGATCCCCTGTGCGAGCAACTTGTCGGTGAGCCGGTCGTAGAAGTCCAGCCCGCGCGGATTGGCCGGGCCCGTGCCGTCCGGCTGGATCCGGGGCCAGGCGACCGAGAACCGGTACGCCCGCAACCCCAGCTCGGCCATCAGCGCCACGTCGTCGGCGTACCGGTGGTAGTGGTCGCAGGCGACGTCGCCGGTGTGGCCCTGGTACACCTTGCCCGGTGTGCGGCTGAAGGTGTCCCAGATGGACGGGCCGCGTCCGTCGTCCCGGGCCGCGCCCTCGATCTGGTACGCGGCGGTGGCCGCGCCCCAGAGGAAGTGCTCGGGAAACCGGATTTCAGCCGCCTCGCTGCTGCGCCTGCTGGTTCGCTCGCTCACGCCTTGACCGCACCTTCCATGATCCCGCCGATGATCTGCCGGCCGAACAGCACGAAGACCAGCAGCAGAGGCAGCGTCGCGATGGCCGTCCCGGTGAAGACCTGCGACATGTCCTGGTAGTACCCGTCCGACAGCGCCCGCAGGGAGAGCTGCACGGTCGGGTTCGCCGGGTCGTTCAGCACAGCGTACGGCCACAGGAAGTCGTTCCAGGTGGTCATGAACGTGAGCAGGCCGAGCACGGCGGCGGCCGGACGCAGCGCGGGCAGCACCACGTGCAGGAACGTCCGGGCGGTGCCGCAGCCGTCCATTCGGGCGGCCTCGATCAGCTCGTCGCTGACCGCCTGGCCGGCGTACTGCCGCATCATGAACACGCCGAACCCGGTGACCAGCGCCGGCACGATCACCGCCGGCAGACGGTCGTTCCAGTTGAGCCGGGTCATCAGCATGTACAGCGGGATCACACCGAGCTGCGTCGGCACCATCATGGTCGCGATGACCACGAGCAGCAGCGCGTTGCGGCCGCGGAACCGCAGTTTCGCGAAGGCGAAGCCGGCCAGGCTGGCGAAGAACACCACCGAGACGGTCACCGTGCCGGCCACGATCGTCGAGTTGATCAGGCCGGTCAGGAAGTACGCGTCGGTGTTGTCGAACAGGCGGGAGATGTTGGCGCCCAGGTTGCCACCCGGGGTGATCGGCGGCGGAAGTTGCCCCATCGCGTCGCTGGACCGGCTGGCCACCACGAACATCCACCAGATCGGGAAGATCGACATCCCGGCGGCGGCCACCAGGGCCAGGTAGGTGAGCGGGCTGGCCCGCCAGAGCCGGCTCATCGGGCCGCTCCCTTCTTGGTGCCCGGTCCGCCGCCCAGCCGGCGCAGGACCAGGACGTTGACCGCGGCGACGATGGCGATGAGCGCGAAGAGCAGCCAGGCCACCGCCGAGCCGCACCCGAAGTTGTAGTGCGGCGCGAAGGCGTTCTCGAACATGTACATGGTCACGGTCTGTGACTCGCGCAGCGGTCCGCCCCGGATCGGGTTGGTGCCGGAATGAAACAGCCGTGGTTCGGTGAAGAGCTGCAACCCGCCGATGGTGGCGACGATGACGCAGAAGATGATCGTCGGCTTGAGCAGTGGCACGGTGATCGACCAGAACTGCCGTACCCGGTTGGCGCCGTCGATCGCCGCCGCCTCGTACAGGTCGCGGGGGATGGCCTGCATCGCGGCCAGGAGGATCAGCGCGTTGTAGCCGGTCCAGCGCCAGTCGACCATGGCGGAGATGGCCACCCAGGAGGCCACCCGGTCGGATTTCCAGGCGATCGGGTCGAGCCCGACCAGGTCCAGCAGCCAGTTGATCATTCCGAATTCGCGGCCGAAGAGCACCCCGAACACGATCGCCACGGCGGCCGTGGACGTCACGTTCGGGACGAGCACCGCCATCCGCCAGCCGGTGCGCGCCCGCAGCCCCCGGTTGAGCAGGTTGGCCAGCCAGAGCGCGGCGAGCAGTTGCGGGACGGTGGAGATGACGAAGATGCCCAGCGTGTTGACCACCGCGTGCCAGAAGTCGACGTCGGCCAGCAGCTGGGTGTAGTTCTCCGCGCCCACGAACGGATGGTCGGTGCCCAGCAGATCCCAGTCGTGCAGTGAGACCCAGAACGTGTACACCAGCGGGTACGCCCCGAAGACCGCGAAGAGCAGGAAGAACGGGGCGATGTAGAGGTACGGCGAGAGTCGGGTGTCGAGGCGGCTGAGCCGGCCCGACGATTGGCGGTGGTTGCCCGCTGCCGGTGCGACCGGCGGGCGGGCGTCGAGCTGGACGGTCATGCCCGGGAACTCCTTTCCGCCGTGCGGGCGGGACTCCGGTCGCCGGAGCCCGCCCGCACGCTGGTTCGGGCTACTTGGCGGCGGCCTTCTTCGCGTTGGTCACCGCGTCCGTCCAGCCCTGTTCGGGGTTCCGCTGGCCGAGCTCCACGGTCCGTACGGCGTTCTCCACCTCGGTGCGGACGGCCTGGTTCTTGGGACCCATGTAGACCGGCTTCAGGCTCTTCGCGCCGGTGCCGAAGATCGTGCCGACCGGGGCGCCGGAGAAGTACGCGTTGGTCGCTCCGGTGATCGCCACATCGTCGAGGGCCTGCGGCGAGGAGGGCAGCGGGCCCTTGGCCTTGAACGCCCCGATCTGGCCCTTGGCGCTGGTCAGGAACTTGGCCAGCTCGATCGCCTCGGCCTGGTGCTTGCTCTGCTTGGGCACCGCGAGGTGCGATCCACCCCAGTTGCCGCCGTTGCCGGGAACCTTGGCGATGTCCCACTTGCCCTTGGCGGCCGGGCCGGCGTTGCCCTCGATGACCCCGGTCATCCAGGCGGGGCAGGCGATGGTGGCGAACTTCGACTGCTTGAACGCGGAGACCCACTCCTCGGACCAGGAGCCGTACTTTCCGGAGAGGCCCGAGTCGATCATGTCCATGGTGGTGTCCCAGGCCTGCCGTACGGCCGGGTTGCTGTCGACGACCAGGTTGCCGCTCGTGTCGTAGTAGCTGTAGCCGTTCGTGTTGCCGGCGGTCTGCAGCAGGATGGTGTTGAAGGTGTTGGTCGCCGCGTCGAGGAAGGAAGCCCCGGTCTTCGCCGCGACGAACCGTTCACCGGTGGCGATGTAGTCCTGCCAGGTGGGCCAGAGCTGGGACACCGCGTCCCGCTCGGTGGGCAGGCCGGCCTTGGCGAAGAGGTCCTTGCGGTAGCAGATGGCGATGCCGCCGACGTCGGTGCCGAGGCCGATCAGCTGCTTGCCGTCGGCGGTCAGCCCGGCGTTCCACTTCCATTCGAGGAAGTTGCCCTTGAGGTCGGCGGCGCCGTGGTCCAGCAGGTTGACGAAGTTGCCGGGGTTCGCCTTGTACTCGACCATCAGACCTTCCTCGATGGCCACCACGTCGCCGGCGCCTCGGCCGGCGGCGAGCCACTGGGTCAGCTTCGGCGAGTACTCGTCGAGGTTGGTGCCGGTGCCGCGCTCGACGATCTTCACGTCGGGGTGCGCGGCCATGTACTCCTGGTAGAGCTGCTCATAGCCGAACTGGCCGAAGACGTCGACGGTCAGCGTGACCGGCCCGTCCCCGTCCGCCTCGTCACCGCCACCGCAGCCGGCGGTGACGAGCAGGGCGGTGGCGGCGGCGAGGGCCACCGCGGCGAGGCGGCGGCGCGGGAAGACAGCCATGGGATTCGGACCTCTCTCAAGGTGGTCGGATGGTGGTGGATGGCCAAGAGAGCGCTCTCACGACAGGTTGGTGGGTCACCCGCGCGCTGTCAAGAGAGCGCTCTCTCATCGATGCGGATTGTGACCCTGGGACGCCGGCACGACCGAGGGCGCCACCCCGGAGGAGTGACGCCCTCGTCGTGTCGTCCCGGGCCGATCCCGGGCAGCGGTCAGCGGGTGCGCAGGCCGTCGAGCAGGTTGCGGTCGCCGGCGACGTCCAGCGTGTCGAAGCTGATCCGGCCCCAGAGCGCCAGCAGCAGGTCGCTCGCGGTGCCGCTGACCTGCGCCCGCGCGTGGTGGTCGTCGTGGTCGAAGATGGTCGCGGTGTCCAGCAGCGCCACCCCCTCCCCGCGCAGCCGCAGATACCACTCCTGGGCGGCGTCGGTCGCGGAGAGCTGCACCACGCCGTGCCACTCGCCCTGCTCGCGCCGCCGGCCCGCGGGCAGCCAGGTGTCCAGCACCTCGCTCACCCCGTCGGCCGCGAGCTTCGCCTCCACCGGCTCACCGGCGGCGATGGCGAGCTGCGCGTCCCAGCGGTGCACCGCCGTCTCGTGTGCCATCCGGCGCGGCCAGAAACCGGCCTTCTTCGGCTGCGGGGCCCAGTTCCACGCCGGGGCCTCCGCGTCGAGCCCGTCGAAGAGGGTCATCAGCTGGTCGTACCCCTGCTGCCAGAGCTGGAGGGGACTCCGGCCCGGGTCCGCTTCGAACCGCTCCCGGCGGGCCGGCGCGGTGGTCAGACCGGAGCCGACAAACGAAGAAACCCAGTGGTAGATGCCGGCGAGGTGCAGCGTGAGATCATTGACCGTCCAGCCCGGACAGGACAGGACCGGTGTCTCCGGCGGCGCTTCCGCCACCGCCGAGGCGAAGGCCGGACCCTCCGTCCGGAGCGCGCCGATCCAGAAATCCTTGCTGCCCTGCAGTCTGCTCATCGCCATCCTCCCGGGGGTGCCGGGCCACCAGTGGGTGCCACGGCTGCCCCTCAGCCTAAGGTGAAAGACGTGTCAGACGCCTACGCCCAGCCGACAACCGAAGCCGATCGTGCCATCCCTGGTCCACTGGCCAGCTACACCACGCTGCGGATGGGTGGGCCGGCCCGGCGGATCATGGCTGCCGGCAGTGCCGACGAGATCGTTCGGGCCATTCGCGCCACGGAAGACCCACTTCTGATCCTGGCGGGCGGCAGCAACGTGGTGATCGGCGACGTCGGCTTCCCCGGAACGGTCGTCCTGGTGCGCTCCCGCGGCCTGCGGATCGTCGCCGAGGACGCCGATTCGGTCACGGTACGGGTCGAGGCCGGTGAGCCCTGGGACGACCTCGTCGCCACGACGGTGGCCAACGGCTGGGCCGGGCTGGAGTGCCTCTCCGGCATCCCCGGCTCGACCGGTGCCACCCCGATCCAGAACGTCGGCGCGTACGGCCAGGAGGTCGCCGAGACCATCACCGGCGTCGAGGTGTACGACCGGGTCGAGGACATCCGCCAGTTCGTCCCCGCCGCCGACTGCGGGTTCGCCTACCGGGGCAGCATCTTCAAGTACCGGGACCGGATGGTGGTGCTGTCCGTGGACTTCCGGCTCGCCCGGTCCCCGCTCTCCGGCCCGGTGCGCTACGCCGAACTGGCTCGGGCGCTCGGTGTCGAGGTGGGCGAGCGGGTGTCGCTGGCCGCTGCCCGAGCGGCGGTGCTGCGGCTGCGCGCCGGCAAGGGCATGGTGCTCGACCCCACCGACCCGGACACTCGCTCGGTCGGCTCCTTCTTCACCAACCCGGTGCTCGACCGGGCGGCGTACGAGCAGCTCCGGGAGCGCGCCGCCGAGCTGGGCGAGCCGCCATCCTGGCCCGGGCACGACGACACGGTCAAGGTGAGCGCGGCCTGGCTGATCGACAAGGCCGGCTTCACCAAGGGCCACCCCGGCCCGGACGGCGTGGCGATCTCCGGCAAGCACACCCTGGCCCTCACCAACCGCAGCGGTACGGCGAGCACGGCCGACCTGCTCACCCTCGCCGGCGACATCCGCGACACCGTGCACGCCCGCTTCGGCGTGACCCTGCACCCCGAACCCGTCCTAATCAACTGCGCCCTCTAGGCCCCCGTCAGGGGGTCGATCATGGAGTTGTGGTGGGGGACGAACAGCGCAATCGGGGCTGAAGCGCCCACCACTACTCCATGATCGACGTGGTTCGGCCGGGGTCAGACGCCGGGGGCCACGGTGGGCCAGGGGAGGGTCAGCTCGCCCTGGCGCCAGCGGTGGGGGCGGTCTAGGACGGGCCAGCCGGTTTCCTTCAGGTGGGTTACGGCTCGCAGCCAGCGTTGGCGGGGGCCGAACGTGGCGTACGGGGCGGCGGTCAGCCAGGCGTCGTCCAGCGCGCGGATCAGGTCGTGCACCGGCTCGCCGGGGACGTTGTGGTGGATCAGCGCCTTGGGAAGCCGTTCGGCCAGCTCGGCAGGGCTGTCCAGCGTGGTGAGCTTCGCGGCCAGGGTCAGCGTCCGGGGGCCGTCGGCGTCGATCAGCAGCCAGCCGGCGAGACGGCCCAGCTCGTCACAGGTGCCCTCGACGAGCACCCCGCCGGGAGCCAGCGCGGCGGTCATGGTCCGCCAGGCGTCCGGCACGTCGCGCTCGTCGTACTGACGCAGCACGTTGAACGCGCGGACCAGCACCGGCCGGAGCCCGGCCAACTCGAAGCCGCCCCGGGCGAAGGTCAGCCCGGGTGGGTCGGCGGCCGGCTCCGCAGCTGCCACCCGGGCCGGATCGATCTCCAGCCCGACCAGCCGTACGTCCCGACGGACCCCGGCGGCCAGCCGGGCCCGCAACTCCACCGCCGTCACCGGGGTGGCGCCGTAGCCGAGGTCGACCACCAGCGGATCGGCCGCCGCGCGTAGCCGGTCGCCGCAGGTCGCGACGATCCAGTTGTCCACGCGTCGGAGCCGGTTCGGGTTGGTCGTGCCCCGGGTGACCACCCCGAGCGGCCGACGCCGCGCCGCGCCGCTCACTCCTCGCGCTTCACTGGACTTGTCGGTTCGCGACTGCGGGGCTCGCAAAACCGGCTCACTCCTCGCGCTTCACTGGCCGACCCGGTGCACCTTGTGCTGGGCGGCCTGCGCCCGCGGCCGGACCACCAGCCGGTCCACGTTGACGTGCTCGGGGCGGGTGGCGCACCAGGCGATGCAGTCCGCCACGTCCTCGGCGACCAGTGGCCCGGGGACGCCGGCGTACACGGCGGCGGCCCGATCCGCGTCGCCGTCGAAGCGGACCAGCCCGAACTCGTCGGTCTTCACCATGCCCGGGTCGATCTCGATCACCCGCAGCGGTCGCCCGCACAACTCCAGCCGGAGCGTGCCGGCGATGGCGGTCTGCGCGTGCTTCGCCGCGGTGTAGCCGCCCCCGCCCTCGTACACGGTCAGGCCGGCGGTGGAGGAGACCACCACGATCGTGCCCGCGCCGGACGCCTCCAGCGCCGGCAGCAGGGCCTGGGTCACCCGCAGCGTGCCGAGCACGTTGACGTCGTACATCCACTGCCAGTCGTCGATCGAACCGGACTCCACCGGGTCCAGCCCGCGCGCGCCGCCAGCGTTGTTGACCAGCAGGGTTACCGGCCCGGGCGCCCGCGCGGCGGCCTCGGCGAGCCCGGCCACCGACTCGTCCGAGGTGACGTCGCAGGTCACCGCGGTGGCCTGCCCGCCGGAGGCGGCGATCTCGGCGACCAGGTGGGTGAGCCGGTCGGCGCGGCGGGCGGCGGCGAGCACGTGGAAACCCTCGGCGGCGAGCCGGCGGGCGGTGGCCGCGCCGATCCCGCTGGAGGCTCCGGTCACGATGGCGACAGAGGTCATCCCGTCATTGTCGCCCCGGCCCTCCGGCCCGGTCCGGGCGGGCGTGGGGCCCGCCGTCAGCGGGCAGGAGGGTGGGCGGTCATGAGGTCCGTCACGCCGGGGGGCCGCGCGGGCGAATTTCCGTAGGCCGATGGGGAAGATGACATCCGGCGTACAGGTTGTCCGAGAAGCGCCGGTCGTGCGAGACGGCATCAACCGTGACAAGAGGAGCGGACGTGGCGGAGCTGCACACCGGTGTCGGTCGTCAACGAGGTGCCCAGCCGTGGCCCCGGCCCCGCCGCATCGCCACCCTGTCGGTGCACACCTCTCCGCTGCACCAGCCCGGCACGGGCGACGCCGGCGGGATGAACGTCTACATCCTGGAGGTCGCCCGGCGGCTCGCCGAGGCCAACGTCGAGGTGGAGATCTTCACCCGCGCCACCTCCGGCGACCTGCCCCCGGTGGTCGAGATGGCCCCCGGCGTGCAGGTCCGGCACATCACCTCCGGCCCGCTCGAGGGGCTGACCAAGGAGGAGTTGCCCGGCCAGCTCTGCGCCTTCACCGCCGGCGTGCTGCGCGCCGAGGCGTCCCGCCCGCCCGGGCACTACGACCTGATCCACTCCCACTACTGGCTCTCCGGCCAGGTCGGCTGGCTGGCCAAGGAACGCTGGGGGGTGCCGCTGGTGCACACCGCGCACACCCTGGCGAAGGTCAAGAACGCCCAACTCGCGGCCGGTGACCGGCCCGAGCCGAAGGCCCGGGTGATCGGCGAGGAGCAGGTGGTCGCCGAGGCGGACCGGCTGGTCGCCAACACGCGGGTCGAGGCCCGCGATCTCGTCGACCGGTACGACGCCGACCCCGACCACGTCGCCGTCGTGCAGCCGGGCGTCGACCTGGACCGGTTCCGGCCCGCGCCGGGCGACCGGTACGCGGCGGCCCGCGCCGCCCGCGAGCGGCTGGGGCTGCCGGTCGACGGGTACCTGGTGGCCTTCGTCGGTCGGATCCAGCCGCTCAAGGCGCCCGACGTGCTGATCCGCGCGGTCGCCGCGCTCCGGGAGCGCGACCCGGCGCTGGCCGACCAGGTCACCGTGGCGATCTGCGGCGGGCCCAGCGGCAGCGGGCTCGACCGGCCGACCGCGCTCATCGAGCTGGCCGCCACACTCGGGGTCGCCGACCGGGTGCGCTTCCTGCCGCCGCGCACCGGTGACGACCTGCCGGCGCTGTACCGGGCCGCCGACCTGGTCGCGGTGCCGTCGCACAACGAATCCTTCGGGCTGGTCGCCCTGGAAGCCCAGGCCTGCGGTACGCCGGTGCTGGCCGCCGCCGTCGGCGGTCTGGTCACCGCCGTGCGGGACCAGGTGAGCGGGGTGCTGATCGACGGGCACGACCCGGCGGACTGGGCTCTCGCGCTGGCCCGCCTGCTGCCGGACCAGGCCCGGCGGGCGGCGCTGGCCCGAGGCGCCGAGCAGCACGCCCGGCACTTCTCCTGGGACCGCACGGTCGCCGGCCTGCTCGCCGTCTACGGCGAGGCGACCGCCGCGCACCGTGCCCGCCTCGTCGCCGACCTCGCCTGCAACCCGGCGCTCTCCTGCTCCTGGTGATCTCAAGGCGCGGGGTCGTCACCCGGTGGTCCGGCCCGGCCGGTCGTAAAGTGGGTCCGGTGAGCCCACAGAGCGATCTTGCGACCCTGATCGAGTCCGTCTGTGCCGAGCGGGAGCTGGCCTGCGAGTCGACCGGGCCGGGCTCGTACGCGGTGACCCTGCCGGGCACCCACAAGCTCAAGACGGTCTGCAACCTCATCGTCGGCGAGCACGCGCTGCGGATCGAGGCGTTCGTGATGCGCCAGCCGGACGAGCGGCGTGAGGAGCTGTGGGCCTGGCTGTTGCAGCGCAACGCCCGGATGTACGGGGTCTCCTTCTCCACGGACGCGGTCGGCGACGTGTACCTGACCGGACGGGTCAACCCGTCCGGGGTCGACGCCGACGAGTTGGACCGGCTCCTCGGCGCGGTGCTCACGTACGCCGACGAGTCCTTCGACACCATGCTGGAGATCGGCTTCGGCAGCTCCATCCGGCGCGAGTACGAGTGGCGGGTCAAGCGCGGCGAGTCGACCGCCAACCTGGCCGCCTTCGCGCACCTCTTCGAGCCCTCCGGCTCCGGCCCCGGCCCGGCCTGACCGTCCGTCGCACCCCGGCCCGACCGCCCCTGCCCCGAGCCGGTTTGTCGGCTGGTGGTTCGGAGCGGTCCTGACGGGTATGCCGCACCGCGCGGTGCGGCAAAGGGACCCCCGCGCGCCGAGGACGGAGTGTCGAGGAGCGTGAGCGTCCCATGGCTCAGCGGAACAGCTCAGGTCGCGGCGGGACTGCGACCAGGACGAAACGACAGACCGGCAACCAGACGCCGAACACCCCCGGAATCTCCGAGTCGGAGATCTCCGGGATGCGGGTGGACGACATCCGCGGTCAACTGCGCAAACGCGGGGTCTCCGGGATCTCCGCGCTGCGTAAACCGGACCTGGTGAAACAGCTGGTGCGCTCGCTGCGCGCCGAGAGCGGTGGCGCGGGCCGGCGCAGCACCGGTCCGGCCGGCCGGGCAACCGGCACCCGGGCGTCGGCGGGTCGTGCCGCCGCCACGAAGAAGTCGGCGACCCGCGCGGCGCCGAGCCGTGCGAAGGCCGCACCGGCGAACAAGAGCGCCCCCGCGAAGCGGGCCGCGGCCAAGAAGACGACGGCCGCGAAGAGGACGACGGCGGCGGCCAGGAAGACGACGGCCGCGAAGAGGACGACGGCGCCGGCGGCGAAGAAGACGACAGCGGCAAAGAAGACTGCCGCGAAGAAGACGACACCGGCGAAGAGGACCACGGCCGCGAAGAAGACGACGGCGCCGGCGAAGAAGACGACAGCGGCGAAGTCGACGACCGCCCTCAAGGCAGCGGCCGCGCGTAAGACGACGGCCGCGCGTAAGACGACAGCAGCCGCCCGCAAGACGACGGCTGCGCGCAAGACGACCACGGCCCGCAAGACGACGACGGCCCGGACCGCGCCCGCGCGGAAGGCGCCGGCCAAGAAGGCGCCGGCGCGGCCGTCGGCGGCGAAGCGGGCGGCGCCCGCAAAGCCCGCGGGGGCGACCCAACCGGCGGCCGGCGGGATCCGGACCGGTCGGGGCACCGGACGATCGGTTCGCAGTTCGCAGGTGATCGCGTCGATCGCGGACCGACCGGAGCGCCCGGGACGAAGCCTGATCACCGCGAATCACGAGGTCATCCAACGCTGGGCACGGGAGCGCGGTGCGAAGCCGGCGACCATCGCCGGCACCGAACGGGAGGGCCGGGCGGGGGTTTTGACCTTCAACATCCCCGGTTACCGAGAGAGCAGCCGGATCCGTGAGATCACCTGGGATGAGTGGTTTCACACCTTCGACCTCCGTCGGCTGAACCTGATCTATCAGGAGCAGATGCGCGACGGCCGGCAGAGCAACTTCTTCCGGACCGAGTCACCCGATCGAGAGGACGGTTGACGTGTTTGCGGGAATGCGCGAGGGGTATGCGGCTGTTGCCACAGACCGAGGCCCGAACTGCGGATACTCGCGAGTTGTGACCGGCGAGACAGCGGTCTGGGTTGAATCCAGAATCCGGGCGAACTAACTTTATTGCACCGCGTCCCGCTTGGAAACGTTCGGGGGAGCGGCGGATCGATCAGATCCGCGCACCAAGCGAGTCGCGAGGGGACGGGTGGATCAACCGTTGGGGGACGGTGCCCACCTGTTTGGACCGGCGGCGCGAGCGGGCGACGCTTACGGGGGTGAGTGTTGCCCGCCGCCGCCGGCCCCGCCGGCGAGCGCCCACCACGACCTTTGGCCGTGGTGGGCGCTTTGCGTATGTCGTACCCCGTGGTGCCGGAGCGATCAGGCGGCCGGCACGCGGTCCCCGGGCGGTGTCGGCTCCCGGTCGGCGGCCCGGCGAAGGGCGGCGACGTGCCGCTCCCGAGGCGGCCCGGCCAGCAGGTGCCCGAGGGCGGCCAGCAGGCCCAGCCCGCCCACGATGAGCCAGTGGCGGTCTCCGAGGTACTGGAGGCTCACCCCGCCGAGCGTGGGCGCGACGAACGCCGCGGCCGGGAACGTCAGGTAGAAGACCGACTGGTACCGCGCGCGCAGCTGCGGCGGTGCCAGGTCCGCGTTGATCTGCGCGTTGGGCGGTGCGGCGAGCATCGAGCCGACCGTCCAGACCACCGCGGCGCCCAGGTAGACGGCCAGCTCGTCGGCGACCGCCAGCGCGCCGAAGCCGACCGCCAGCAGGGCGGTCGAGGCCGCCAGCACGACGTCCTTGCGGTGCCGGTCGATCAGCCGGGGCACGAACAGTTGCCCGAGCACGATCAGCGCCCCGCCGAGCGCCACGACCAGCCCGTACGCCGACGGGCCCAGGCCGTCCGCGCGCATGGCCAACGGCATGATCGTCTGGGTCTGCAGGGTGAGCACGGCCAGCACGAACGTGAGCCCGACGAAGACCAGGAAGGTCCGGTCGGTGAGCGCGGTGTGCAGCCCCGGGCCCCGGCTGCGGATCGGGCCCTTCGTCGGCGGCGCTGGCGGCGGGACGCTCCGCCGCAGGGTCTCCGGCACCTTCCAGCCGATCACGGCGGCGGCGGCGAGGGTGGCCGCCGCGTCGACCAGGAACAGCGCGGTGAAGCTCGCCTCGGCCAGCACCCCGGCGAGCACCGAGGCGACCGCCATGCCCAGGTTGAACGCCCAGAACTGGAGGTTGAACGCGCGTGAGCGGCGCTGTGCGGGCACCACGTCCACGATCGCCGCGACGAAGGCCGGGCTCGGCATGGAGTGCACCACGCCGACCAGCGCCGAGAGCACCGCGATCAGCAGCAGGGGCCGGCTGAAGGCCAGTGCCACCATCAGGGCGGCGGTGATCAGGTGCGCGGCGAGCAGGGTGGCCCGGCGGCCCCACCGGTCGGCCAGCACCCCGCCCAGCAGCACGCCGGCCGCCCCGCCGGCCCCGTACGCGCCGACGACGGTGCCGGCCAGCGCCTCGCTGGCCCCTCGCGCGTCGGTGAGGTACAGCGACAGGAAGAGCATGGCGAACGCGCCCGCTCGGTTGATGAGCAGGCCGGCCCAGAGGTACCAGAAGGTGGCGGGAAGCCCACCCGCGGTCTCGTGCCACCAGCGCCGCAAGGACTGCACCCGACCTCCCGACACTTCAGGTTCCTAACTGTTTCCAGAGAACCGTAGGAAACCGGCCGGGGTCCCGCCACTCGAATACCTAATCATGAACCCTTGCGATCCGGCGATGAGGCGCGGTCAGGCAGTCGCCGGCTCGGGCTGTGCCGCCGTCGGCGGGGTGGCGCCGACCGGTGCCAGCGCCTCACCTGAGCGCCGCAGGGCGGTGGCGCGCCGCTCCCGGACCGGGCCGGACACCAGGTGTGCCACCGCGGTCACGACGCCGATCGCGGCACAGGCGAGCCAGAGCGTGGCGTTGCCGGCGTGCTCACGCACCAGGCCGCCGAGGATCGGCGCACAGGCGCCGGCGATCTGCCACGAGAGGGAGAACACGCCCTGGTAGCGCCCCCGCAGCTCGGCCGGGGACAGCTCGGCGATCAGGGTGGAGTTGGACGGCGAGTTCAGCATCTCGCCGACCGTCCAGATCAGCACGGTCAGCCCGTAGAGCCAGACGGTGCCGGCGAACGCGGTCAGGCCGAATCCGGCGCCCATCACCACGGCGGCCAGCGCGAGCACGTGTGAGCGGCTCCGGCCCCGGATCAGCCGGGGCACGAAGAGCTGACCGATCACGATCAGGACGCCGTTGAGCGCGATCACCGAGCCGTAGGTGGCGGGGCTGAGGCCGTCGTCGCTCATGGCGATCGGCAGCATCGAGATGTGCTGGAGGAACACCAGGGCGGCCAGCAGGTTCAGCGCCACGAAGCCGAGGTAGACCCGGTCGGTGAGGATCGTCCGCAGGGCGCCGCGCGGGGCCTTCGCCGCAGCGGCCGCGGCGGCCGCACGGCCGCTCTGCCGGGTCTCCGGCACGCGGGTGAAGATGATCAGCGCGGTGATCAGCATGGTGGCCGCGTCGACCACGAACAGCAGCAGGTAGTCGGCCTGCGCCGCGAGGCCGGCGAGGACGGCGGCGCAGGCGAAACCCAGGTTGATCGCCCAGTAGTTGAGCGAGAAGGCGCGCAACCGGTCCTTCGCCGGCACCACGTCGATCATCATGGCCCCGAACGCGGGCCGGGCCGCCTCGGCGAACAGGCCGAGCAGCAGCGCGCCCAGCGCCACGGCCCAGAGGTCCTTGGCCAGCCCGAGGCCGAGCATCATCACGGCCGCGCCCACGTGCGCGGTGAGCAACGTCGGTCGCCGGCCCCACCGGTCGGCCAGGGTGCCGCCGGCGGTGGTGCCGACCGCGCCGCCGACGCCCCACAGCCCGAGCACCAGGCCGGCCTGGGAGGCGGAGAAGCCGCGTTCCTGGGTCAGGTAGATGGCGAGGAAGACGAGGACGAACGAGCCGAGCCGATTGATCAGCGTGCCGGTCCACAGGTACCAGAAAGTGGTTGGCAGGCCGCCGGTGGTTTCCCGGAACCAGCTCCGCATCGTCCGCACGTGGCGCCCCCGCTTGCAAGTAATGACCGGTGTGACTTGAGCGCCTTACAACCTAGTCGGGGACGGAGTCGCTGGTCACCAGCATTTTCACGTGGTGGTCGTCACGACGGGTGCCCGCGTGTCCCGGCGGCGGTTGAGGCAGGATGATCCGCATGACTGCGAGCGAGGGGCCCACCGTCGGGACGCTGGTCCTGCTGCGGCACGGCGAGAGCGACTGGAACGCCAAGAACCTCTTCACCGGCTGGGTGGACGTCGACCTGACCGAGAAGGGCGAGGGTGAGGCGCGGCGCGGCGGCGAGCTGATGCGCGAGCACAGCCTGCTGCCGGACGTCGTGCACACCAGCGTGATGCGCCGGGCGATCCGCACCGCCGAGCTGGCGCTGAACGCCGCCGACCGGCACTGGATCGCGGTGCGCCGGTCGTGGCGGCTCAACGAGCGGCACTACGGCGCCCTGCAGGGCAAGAACAAGAAGCAGACCCTTGACGAGTACGGCGAAGAGCAGTTCATGCTCTGGCGCCGGTCGTACGACACCCCGCCGCCGCCGATCGCCGACGACGACGAGTGGTCGCAGGTGGGCGATCCGCGGTACGCGCTGCTGCCGACCGAGCTGATGCCGCGTACCGAGTGCCTCAAGGACGTCGTCGAGCGGATGCTGCCCTACTGGTACGACTCGATCGTGCCGGACATCCTGGCCGGCCGGACGGTGCTGGTGGCCGCGCACGGCAACTCGCTGCGGGCCCTGGTCAAGCACCTCGACCAGATCTCCGACGAGGCGATCGCCAAGCTGAACATCCCGACCGGCATCCCGCTGCGCTACGACCTCGACCCGCAGCTGCGCCCCCTCACCCTGGGCGGCACCTACCTCGACCCGACCGCCGCCAAGGCGGCCGCCGCCGCGGTGGCCAACCAGGGCCGCTAGGCATCAGAAAAGGGCCCCTCGTTGTCGCTCGGCGACGACCAGGGGCCCTTTTCCGCAGGTCAGCTGGCGGTGGGGGAGGTCTCCCCGGTGATCAGGTAGACCACGTGCTCACCGGCGTTGACCGCGTGGTCGGCGAAGCGCTCGTAGAAGCGACCGAGCAGGGTGGCGTCGATCGCGGTCTCCACCCCGTACGGCCAGTCTTCGCCGAGCAGCACCGCGAACAGGTTCTTGTGCAGCTCGTCCATCGCGTCGTCGTCGCGGTCCAGCTCGCCGGCGAGGTCGGCGTCGGGCTTCGCGAGCACCGAACCGATCTTCACCGCCATCCGGTCGGCGATGTCCGCCATCTCGGTGAAGATCGCCCGCAGCTCCGCCGGGACGGCGGGTGAGGGGTGCCGGCGCAGCGCGGTCTTCGCCACGTGGTCGGCCAGGTCACCCATCCGCTCCAGGTCGGCGGCCACGTGCAGCGCGGTGATCATGGCCCGCAGGTCGGAGGCGACCGGCGCCTGCCGGGCGAGCAGGTCACAGACCCGCTCCTCGACGTGCCGGTAGAGGTCGTCGATCTCGGCGTCCCGCTCGATGACCGTCTCGGCGGCTTGCCGGTCGGCGGTGAGCAGGGCCCGGGTGGCCTGGCGCATGGCGGCGCGGACGCCCTCCGCCATGTCCACCAGCAGTTGGCTGACGATCTGGAGGTCGGCCCGGAACTCGTCGCGCATCATCACGTCCTGTGGTCGGTCGCCGCCGACGGGTGCCGGCGCAGGGATGGAGCAGGTGCGCCGCCAACGGTAGGTGGCGCGGACGGACCCTTGATGAACCCCGGTGAACGACGCCGGACGTGGGGGTGAACAGTTACGAAAGTGAGGGTGGTTCGTCCTGTTCTGTGTGGTAGCCAGGTTAACAATGACCCTACGATCGCCGGGTGGAGTGGGCGGTGGCGGTCGTGGTGGCCGTGGCGTTGGTGGCCGGGCTGGCCGCCGGTTTCGTGCTGCCCCGGTTCCTTCCGGCGCGCAGGCGCCCCTCCACGTCGACGGGGAGCGCAGACTCCCGCTGGAGCAGGGGGAGGCCCGCGATAGCCGACGAGCAGCAGACCGGGCTCGGTCGCCGGACGATCGACTCGCTCCGGGCCGGTGTCGTGGTGCTGGACGACGACGACACGCCCGTGCTGATCAACCCGGCCGCCCGTGCGATGGGTCTGCTGCGCACCGGCAGCACCCCGGGCTCGATCGCCGCGCACCCACTGATCCGTACCCTCGCCGGCCAGGTGCGGCGCACCGGGGTGCGGCGCGAGATCGAGCTGGACCTGCCCCGGGGTCGCGACAGCGCGGGGGAGAACCCGCTCGGCGTGCACCTGCGGGCCATGGGCCTCGGCAACGGGTTCATCGCCGTGGAGGCGGTCGACGTGACCGAGTCGCACCGCCTGACCCGCGTGCGACGTGACTTCGTGGCCAACGTGAGCCACGAGCTCAAGACACCGATCGGGGCGCTTCAGCTGCTCGCCGAGGCGTTGCTCGACGCCACCGAGCCGGCCGAGGCCGCGGCGCCCGACCTCTCCGAGGACCTGGTCGCCGCCCGCCGGTTCGCCGAACGGATCCAGCACGAGTCGACCCGGCTGGGTCGGCTGGTGCAGGAGCTGCTGGAGCTGACCCGGTTGCAGGGCGCCGAGCCGCAGCCGCCGGCGGAGCCGGTCGCGCTGGACTGGGTGATCGCCGAGGTCGTCGACCGGACCCGCACCGCGGCCTCCGCCCGGGGCGTCGAGGTGTCGGTGACCGGGCAGCGCGGTCTCACCGCGTACGGCAGCGACACCCAGCTCGCCACCGCGGTGGCGAACCTGGTGGAGAACGCCATCAACTACTCGGGTGCGGACACCACGGTCCGGGTCACCCTTCGCGGTGACGACGAGCACATCGACATCGCCGTCGCCGACCAGGGCATCGGCATCGCCCCGACGGACGTGGACCGGATCTTCGAGCGGTTCTACCGGGCCGACCAGGCCCGCTCGCGTGCCACCGGCGGCACCGGGCTCGGCCTGGCCATCGTCAAACACATCGCGAGCAACCATGGCGGACGGGTGGAGGTGTCGAGCACTCTTGGTGGTGGATCGACGTTCACCCTCCGGCTGCCCGCCCGTCCACCGGACGACCTGCTGGCGACACTGCCGCCGGCTGGGATCGAGGCCGGTCCGGCCGAGCTACGGCAGGTCTGACAGCAATGGAAAGGAAACCCCCGTTGAGCCGCGTTCTGGTGGTCGAGGACGAGGAGTCGTTCTCCGACGCCCTGTCGTACATGCTCCGTAAGGAGGGCTTTGAGGTTTCGGTCGCCGCGACCGGCACCGACGCCCTCACCGAGTTCGACCGAACCGGCGCCGACATCGTGCTGCTCGACCTGATGCTGCCCGAAATGTCGGGGACCGAGGTCTGCCGGCAGCTCCGGCAGCGGTCGGCCGTCCCGATCATCATGGTCACCGCCCGGGACAGCGAGATCGACAAGGTGGTCGGCCTGGAGATCGGCGCCGACGACTACGTCACCAAGCCGTACTCGCCCCGCGAGCTGGTGGCCCGGATCCGGGCGGTGCTGCGCCGGCAGAGCCCGGAGGTGGCCGACTCGGGCGCCCCGACCCTGGCCGCCGGCCCGGTGCGGATGGACATCGAGCGGCACGTGGTGACCGTCGACGGCGGGGCCGTGCAGTTGCCGCTGAAGGAGTTCGAGCTGCTGGAGCTGCTGCTCCGCAACGCCGGGCGGGTGCTGACCCGCGGCCAGCTCATCGACCGGGTCTGGGGCGCCGACTACGTCGGTGACACGAAGACGCTGGACGTACACGTCAAGCGGCTGCGCTCCAAGATCGAGCCGGAGCCGTCCGCGCCGCGCTTCATCGTCACCGTCCGGGGCCTGGGCTACAAGTTCGAGCCGTGATCGGCGTACCGGAGGGGCCCGCGCGCTTGACGTGGGCCCCTTCGGCATGTCGACGCTCGGTCGGCTGACGACGTCGGGCCGGCAGGCCCGGTCAGAACAGCTTGCGCAACGCGGCGCTGATCTCGGCGACCTCCGTCAGCCGGCTCTCCGTCACGCTGATGACCAGGTCGTACGCCACGTCCTGGTCCATCTCGTCAAGCTGGTCCAGGGTGACGGCACGGTTCTGAAGCAGGAAGGCGACCGCCACGATCCAGCCGATCCGCTTGTTGCCGTCCACGAACGGGTGGTTGCTGACCAGTGAGTGCAGCAGTGCCGCTGCCTTGGTCCACAGGTCGGGGTACGCGTCCTCCCCCAATACACTCGTCTGCGGTCGGGCGACGGCCGACTCCACGAGACCGGCGTCCCTGATCCCGACGCTGAGCTTACGGGCGATGCCGGCCACGTCGGCAAGCGTCGGGTAACGGACCTCCGTCATCACTCCGCCAGGCGAGCGAGCAGCGTGGCGTGCCGTTCAATGATCTCGTCGGCGAGATCACCGAACTCCTTGGCGTTCCGCCGTGCCAGATAATCGTCGATCGCCGTGACGACGACGGCGTGCATCGACCGCGCTTCCTCGTCCGCGACGAGACGGAGTCGCCGTTCGCGTTCGTCATCAAGTCGGAGCGTCATGGCCATCCCGAAATGATAGCAAGAGTGCTACCAAGATCAGCGGAAGTGCTCAGACCTCGTCGGCGGGGTGCGGGGCGACCAGGCCCTGCTTCGTCCGGGCCGCGCACAGCTCGGCCAGCCGCTCGTACGCGGCCGCGCCGATCAACGCGGTCAACTCCGGCCCGTACGAGAGGTACATCGGCTCGGTGCCGACGTGCGCGTCCGTCGAGGAGGTGCACCACCAGTCGAGGTCGTGCCCACCGGCGCCCCAGCCCCGCCGGTCGAACTCCGACAGGGTGGAGACCAGCACCTTGCTGTTGTCCGGACGCTTGACCCAGTCCTGATCCCGTCGGATCGGCAGTTGCCAGCAGACGTCCGGCTTGTACTCCAGGGGGTGCACCCCGTCGCGCAGCGCCTGGGCGTGCAGCGCGCAGCCACCCCCGCCGGCGAAGTCGGCGTCGTTGAGGAAGACGCACGGACCGTCGGCGCCCTGGGTGGCGGTCCGGCGGGCCGGGTTCTTGCCGTCGATGGTGTCGTTGTCGGTCCAGTTCTTGACCCCGCGCCGGAAGTGCTGCCAGGTCGACGGGGTGAGCAGTTTGACGGCGTTGCGGACCCGCTTCTCGTCGTCCGAGTCGGTGAAGAACGCTCCGTGCGAGCAGCAGCCGTCGGCGGAGCGGCCAGCGATGATGCCGTGGCAGCCCCGGCCGAAGATGCAGGTCCAGCGGGAGAGCAGCCAGGTCAGGTCGGCCCGGATCAGGTGGGTCTCGTCCGCGGGGTCGGCGAACTCGATCCACTCCCGGGGAAAGTCCAGCGGCACCTCGCGGCTGCGCGGGTCACCCGGATCGTCCACCAGTACGCGGAGCTCCATCGTCACCCGGCCCAGCGTACGCGCGGTCCCCTCCGCAGGCCGGCGAGCCGCGCAAACGACTTGCACCTAGGGTCTTCACCATGCGACTGGGTGTCCTCGACGTCGGATCCAACACGGTGCACCTGCTGGTGGTGGACGCGCACCACGGCGCGCACCCGTGGCCGGCGCACTCGGAGAAGGTGGTGCTCCGCCTGGCCGAGCAGATCGGCCCCGACGGAGCGCTGACCGACGTGGGCGCGGACGGTCTGGTCAAGGCGGTCGGCATGGCGAAGGCGGCGGCCACCGGGCTGGAGGCCGACGACCTGATCGCGTTCGCCACCTCCGCGGTGCGCGACGCCACCAACGCGGCCGAGGTGCTGGCCCGGGTCCGCGACGAGACCGGCGTACGTCTGGCGGTGCTCTCCGGCGCGGACGAGGCGCGGATGACCTTCCTGGCGGTGCGGCGCTGGTTCGGCTGGTCGGCGGGACGGCTGCTGGTGCTGGACATCGGGGGCGGTTCGCTGGAGATCGCCGCCGGCATCGACGAGGACCCGGACGCCGCGATCTCGCTGCCACTCGGCGCCGGCCGGCTGACCCGCGAGCGCCTGCGGATCGATCCGACCAGCGCGGCGCCGCCGTCCGCGGAGGCCGTCGACAAGCTGCGGGAGTACGTCGACGACCGGCTGACCAAGGTGGTCGACCAGATGACCGAGGTCGGCTGGGAGCGGGTGGTGGGCACCTCGAAGACGTTCCGCACCCTGGCCCGGCTGGCCGGGGCGGCGCCGTCCGGGGCCGGGCTCTGGGCGCGGCGCAGCCTGACCCGCGCCGGGTTGCGGCAGGTCATCGGCTTCATCCGGCACATCTCGCCGGCCCAGCTGATGGAGCTGGAAGGCGTCAGCGCGGGCCGGGCGCACCAGTTGCTGGCCGGCGCGGTGGTCGCCGAGGCGGTGATGCGCCGCCTGGATCTGGAGTCGCTGGACATCTGCCCCTGGGCGCTGCGGGAGGGGGTCATCCTCCGGCGGCTCGATCAACTCGAACCGGTGTGACCGGAGCGGGTGGTTACGGGTGGTTTGCCGGCGCTCGTCACAATGGCGTCGGCCGCGCCGGGCTACCCTGGCTGATGTGACTTCCCGCGTTCCGGTGCTCCTGTCCAGCTCGTCGGTCTTCCCCGAGCCGACCGCGGCGGCGTTCCAGCTGGCCGCGGCGCTCGGCTACGACGGCGTCGAGGTGATGGTCTGGACCGACGTGGTCAGCCAGGACGCGGGCGCGCTGCGCGGCCTCTCCACGCACTACGACGTGCCGGTGCTCTCGGTGCACGCGCCCTGCCTGCTGGTCACCCAGCGGGTGTGGAGCCCGGACCCGTGGGAGCGGCTGCGCAAGGCCGCCGAGCTGGCCGAGACGTTGGAGGCGCCGACCGTCGTGGTGCACCCCCCGTTCACCTGGCAGCGCGACTACGCCCGCCGGTTCACCGAGGGGCTCGCCGCGGTGGCGGACCGGTTCACCGGGCTGCGCTTCGCGGTGGAGAACATGTACCCGGTGCGGATGGCGGGCCGCCGGTTCGTTCCGTACGTGCCCGGCTGGGATCCCACCGACACCGGGTACCCGTCGTACACCCTGGATCTGTCGCACTGCGCGGCCTCGCACAGCGACCCGCTGGAGATGGCCGACCGGATGGGCGCCGGGCTGGCCCACGTGCACCTCGGCGACGGCACCGGCGAGGGCCGCGACGAGCACCTGGTGCCCGGGCGCGGCACCCAACCCTGCGGGGAGCTGCTCTCCTCGCTGGCCGGGCGGGGCTTCACCGGTGCGGTGGCGGTGGAGGTGGCGACCCGGGGCGCGAAGAGCCGCGCGGTGCGCGAGGCGGACCTGCGCGCCGCGTTGGAGTTCGCCCGTCAGCACCTGACCGCGCCGTCCCCGGTCGACGCCTGACCCGCCCACCGGGCGGTGGCGTCAGCTGACCGGGGTGAGGGAGTCGGCGCCGCTGGTGGGCTGTGCGGCCACCGTCACCTGCTCGCCGACCGCGGCCCGCTTACGGGCCCGGTGCGCCGCCACGTGCGAGCGGGTCGCGCAGCGCTCGGAGCAGAACCGCCGGCAGCAGTTGGACGACGTGTCCAGGTAGACGTTGCCGCACCGCTCGTCCGCGCAGACGCCGAACCGGGCGCTGCCGTACTCGCAGAGCCAGACCGACAGGCCCCAGACCGCGCCGGCCAGGTATTCGGCGCTGACCGACGCGCCGCGGCTGGTCACGTGCATGTGCCAGTCGCTGGAGTCGTGCCCGGAGATGCGCGGCTGGACCGGGAACGCCTCGAGCAGCGCGTTCAGCTCCGTCACCGCCTGGCCGTCCCGCCCCGAAGTGCCGTACTCGAAGACGTCGCGCAACCGCTTCTGTGCCCGCCGAAAAATCGCGACATCCCGTTCCGCGACCTCGTCGCGCATCCAGGCGTTTTCGTCGGGGAAGAGGGCCCGCAGGTCGTCGAGGTCGTCCAGGCGGGCGTTGACCAGGTCAACGCCGGTCCGGGCGTACGCGTCGAAGTTCACGCCCCCAACGGTAGACGACTCACGGGGCGCGCGGCGCGTCGATGTAGTGCGGCAGAAACCGCGCGTAACCGTCGGTGATCAGACTCGCGCTCTCCCGGACCCCCACCCCCGCCGATTCGCCGTCGACGATCCAGCTGCCCAGGACCATCCGGTTGCCGTCGAACTCCGGCAACGCCCGGAACTCCTGGTAGCACCAGCCCTCGTCGCCGTAGATCCCCGGGTTGGTGATCTCCTGTTCGGCGGTGACGATGCGTACCGAGCCGCCCTCCCGGCCCAGTAGTGGCTTGGCCACGTACTCCGGCATGCCACGCGGCGAGTCGAGGTACGCCGGCAGCAGGTACTCGTGGCCGGGGTACAGCTCCCACAGGACCGCGAGCAGCGCCTTGTTGGACAGCAGCAGCTTCCAGGCCGGCTCGATCCAGGTGGTCGGGGTGCCCGGGGCCAGCGCGGGCGGCCCGTACGGCTCGGCCAGCATCCACTCCCACGGGTAGAGCTTGAAGCAGGTGGTCACCGGGCGGTCGTCGGCGTCGACGAAGCGGCGGCCGTCCCAGCCGATGTCCTGGATCGGCAGCAGGTCGACGGTCAGGCCGGCCTGCCGGGCGGTCTCGGCGAGGTAGCCGGCGGTCATGTGGTCCTCGCCCGACTCCTCCTCGTTCGACCAGAGCACGTGCACCCGGGGGTCGTGCAGCCCTGACCCGATCTTGGCCCAGGCGCCGACCAGCCGCTCGTGCAGGCTGTTCCACTGGTCCAGCTCCGGCCGGGTCTGCTCCAGCCAGTACCACTGGATGATGCTCGCCTCGACCAGCGCCGTCGGGGTGTCCGCGTTGTACTCCAACATCTTCGGCGGCCAGGTGCCGTCGTAGGCGAGGTCGAAGCGCCCGTAGAGGGTGGGTGGCGCCTCGCGCAGCGACCGGGCCACCGCCTCGGCCGCCCACTCCGGGATGCCGAACTCGGCGTACCGGCGGTGGGCCACCACGTGCTCGGCGGCGGCGACCGACATCCGGTGCAGCTCCTCGGTGGCCTCCTCCAGCCGCAGCACCTCGTCCAGGTCGAAGGCGTACGCGGCGGTCTCGTCCCAGTACGACATGATCCCGCCGTCGGGCAGCTCGGTGTCGACGTAGACCAGCCCTTGGGCCCGGATGGTGGCGTCCCAGTCGGGGCGCGGCGTGACCCGCTCGCGGCGCACCTCAGCCGCCGCAGGCGGCGAGGTGGGTGCCGAACCCTCCGCGCTCGGGCAGGGCCGCGGCCGTCGGCTCCGGGGCGGCGCGCCCGGCGGCCGGGTCGGGGACCCGCATCGCGAGGGCGACCGTGTCGCCGCCGCCGACCGGCCCGAGCGCGCAGTCGTCGTCGTCATCGTCGTCCGAGGTCATGTTGCAGCCGGAGAGGGCGAGCGCGAGAGCGGTGAGCGCGCCGAGCTGCACGGAGGCCGACCGGAGGCGGCGGGGGCGTTGGTCCACGGCATCGTTGTAGCCGATCCACGCCACCGCCGCCGCCCCGAGGTGCGGAAGGGCCCCTTGTGATCGGATTTTGTTGTACAAGGCGCCCTTCCCGACTCATCAGGCCGGTGGCCGGCTGCCCCTCGGCGGGGGCCCTGGCAGGGGCGTTACGCTCGGCTCATGCTCCGTTCCGTCATCCTCGCCGCCTCCCGGTCATCCCAGGTCGAGCGGCTCGTCGCGACCGCCCCGTTCACCCGGGACGTCGTTCGCCGGTTCGTCGCCGGCGCCGCCACCGACGACGCGTTGCGCGCGACCCGCGGACTCGTCGACGACGGTCTGGCGGTCACCCTCGACCACCTCGGTGAGGACACCGTCACCCCCGCGCAGGCCACCGCCACCCGGGACGAATATCTGAAGCTGCTGAAGATGCTCGGCGCCGCCGGGCTGACCCCGGCCGCCGAGGTGAGCGTGAAGCTCTCCGCCCTCGGCCAGATGTTCGACGAGCAGTTGGCGTACGACAACGCGCGGGCGATCTGCGCGGCCGCCGACGCGGTGGGCACCACGGTCACCCTGGACATGGAGGACCACACCACCACCGACTCGACGCTGGAGGTGCTGGCGAAGCTGCGCAAGGACTTCCCGTCGACGGGCGCGGTGCTCCAGGCGTACCTGCGCCGCACCGAGTCGGACTGCCGCGAGCTGTCCTCGGCCGGGTCGCGGGTGCGGCTGTGCAAGGGCGCCTACAAGGAGCCGGAGTCGGTGGCGTACCAGTCGGCCCGTGAGGTGGACAAGTCCTACGTCCGCTGCATGAACATCCTGATGTCCGGCGACGGCTACCCGATGCTGGCCACCCACGACCCCCGGATGATCGCCATCGGCGAGGACCGGGCCCGCTGGTTCGACCGTGGGCCGGAGCGCTTCGAGTTCCAGATGCTCTACGGCATCCGCCCCGAGGAGCAGGCCCGTCTGGCCGGCGAGGGTTACACCGTGCGCACCTACGTCCCGTACGGCGACGAGTGGTACGGCTACCTGATGCGCCGGCTCGCCGAGCGCCCGGCCAACCTGGTCTTCTTCGGCCGTGCCCTGATCTCCAAGAAGTAACGGACCGGACCGGCCGACGGGTTGGCTTTCTGGCCATGACAACCAGCCAGGTGCGGCGGGACGGCGGACGCATCGCGTACGAGGTGCACGGGGAGGGACCCCTCGTCGTCCTCTCGCACGGCATGGGCGAGAACCGGGGGAGCTTCCGGCATCTGGTGCCGCTGCTGGTCGCGGCCGGCCACCGGGTCGCCTCGGTCGACGTTCGGGGGCACGGGGAGTCCAGCGTCGGCTGGCCCACGTACGCCCCGGCGGAGGTCGGCGCCGACCTGCTGGCCGTGGTCCGCGACATCGACGCCGGCCCGGCCGTGCTGGTCGGCAGCTCATCGAGCGCGGCGGCGGTGGTCTTCGCCGCGACCGGCGCGCCCGACCTGGTCACCGGCATCGTGCAGATCGGCGCGTTCGTCGGCCGGCCGAAGCTCAACCCGTTGCTGCGGATGACGTCGGTGGCCGTCCTGCGCAGCCCCCGGCTGTTCGGGATGTTCCACAAGACGCTGTTCCCGGTGCACCGGCCCGCCGACGACGCGTCGTACCGCCGGGCGATGGTGGCCACCCTGCGCGAGCCCGGCCGGATGGCCGCGGTGCGCGGCGTGGTCGCGCCGGCCGAGCCGCACTGGACCGCCCGCGCCGCGCAGGTCCGGCAACCGGTGCTGGTGCTGATGGGTGCCAAGGACCCGGACTTTCCCAACCCGGGTGCCGAGGCGCGGGCGGCCCGGCGGCTGTTCCGCACCGCCGAGGCTCGGATGATCGAGGAGTCCGGGCACTACCCGCACGCCGACCGCCCGCAGCGCACCGCCGACGAACTGCTCGGGTTCCTGACGGTGTGCGGCGGCTAGAGCTTTCCGCTCCTGGGGCGGCCTCGCCCGATCCAGGGAATGGTCGTACCCTTCGGCGGGTGATTGACGGGGAGCAGCGGCTGGCGCCGCGGCGGCTCTGGCCGCTGTGGACGGTGCTCGTGGTGTTCGTCCTGCTGCTGGGCTGCGGCCTGCCGGCGCTGCTGGTGGTGGGAGTGGTGCGGGAGGCCGGCAGCCAGGCCACCGTCGGACGCATCGGAGCGTCGGCGACGGATGACCCGGCCACCGCGGTCGCCCGAGGGCTGGGCGACCGGATGACCGCCCAACTCCAGCGGCAGTCCACGGCGCTGCTCGGCGGCGACCGGGCCGGCTTCCTCGCCGTCGCCGCGCCCGCGGCGCAGGCCGACCTGCGCCGCCGCTTCGCCGCGCTGCGCGCGCTCAAGGTCACCGTCTGGCGCGCCGAGCCGAGCGGCCTGCCGGCGCCGGTCGTCGGCAAACCGGGTGAGTGGCGGCTGCTGGTGCGCTTCCAGTACTGCTTCGTGGCCCCGGCCTGCCGCCCCAGCCCGGTGCTGATCGGCACCCGCTGGCGGGAGAACGCCGCCCAGCCCCTGCTGGTCGCCATGGAGGAATCCAAGTCGGCGGAGACCGGCACCCGGCCCTGGGAGATCAGCGACCTGGCCGTGGCGATCGGCCCGCGGACGATCGTGGCCACCACCCCTGCACTGCGTGGCAAGTTGCCCAGCCTGCTCGCGCAGGCCGAGGCGGCGGCCGCGGTCGCCGACGGGTACGTGGTGGCCGGCTCACCACCGGACCGGTACCGGATCTTCTACGCCGGGCGGGGCGAGTGGCAGCGCTGGTACGGCGGTGGCCGGCCACAGTGGACCGGCGGCTACGCGGTGACGGTGGGCGGCGGCCACCACGAGGTGGTGCTCAACGCCGACGGGCTGCCCAGCAGCGGTGCGGACGATCTGCTCCGGCACGAGCTGACCCACGCCGCCTCGCTGCCGGAACGCGGCTACCCGGGCAAGACGACCTGGTGGCTGGTGGAGGGGCTGGCCGAGTACGCGGGCGCCGGTGGCCAGCCGGTCGACCGGTACGAGGGGCTCGCCCAGGTGCGGAAGCTGGTCCGGAGCGCCTGGGACGGCCGGCTGGAGGGCATCACCCCCGCCGACGACGCTCCCGCGGATCGGGTCGGCGGCAGCTACGGCGTCGGCTACCTCGCCGTCCGGCATCTCGTCGACCGTTACGGGCCACAGCGGCTGCTCGCCTTCTTCAAGGCCGTGGTGCACGAGCGCAAGGCGTTCGCGGTCGCCGCCGAGGAGGCGTTCGGCGAGCAGTGGTCGACGTTGCACGACGAGTGCGTGGCGTACGTCCGCGCCGCCGCCGCCTGACCCGACCGAGGGGCGGCCGCCACGCCGTGGTGAGCTGGGCGGTGAGCCGTACCATCGATGGGTGCGCCGCCCCCAGTCGCCGCGGCCTGTCCACGCCACGCGGCCCCGCCTGCTCACCGCCCTGACCGCCGTCGTCGTCCTCACCGCCACCACCGCCGCCTCGTGCGGCGACGACGACCCCGACCTCGCGCTCGCCTCGGCCGCGCGCAACCCGGTCACCGAGGTGATCGACGCGCCGGCGACGGTGACCGCCCGGGCCGCCGCCACCCTGACCGCTCCCGCCGACGGCACCCTGGCCAGCCTGCGCGTCCAGCCTGGACAGCGGGTGAAGCGCGGTCAGGTCCTCGCCGTCGTCGATTCGCCCTCCGCTCAGCAGCGGCTCCGCCAGGCGAAGGAGGCGCTCACCGCCGCGAAGCGTGCCGGCCGGGGTGTCTCCACCGGCAGCCTGACCGGCAGCCGGCGCGACACCGACCGGGCCGCCGACGAGGCGTTCGACGCCGCCCGCACAGCCGCCGAGAAGATCGCCGACCCGCAACTGCGGGACGCGCTGCGCACCCAGGTGACGTCCGCCCAGCGGCAGTACGCCGCCGCCGCGCGCACCGCCGACCAGGCCGTCCGCGCGCTGCAGCGGGGGATCAGCGGGCTGAACTCGGCGGTCGGCGCGCTCTCCACGGCTCAGCGGCTCCAGGCCCAGCAGGCGTACGACCTGGCGAAGGCGACCGTCGACGCGCTGACCCTGCGCGCCCCGGTCAGCGGGGTGGTGCAGCCGGGCGGCACCCGGGCCGGCGGTGGCCCGGCCGGTGGTCTCGCCGGGCTGCTGGAGCAGGCCGGCGGCGCCCAGGCGGCCGGGATCGACCCGTCGGTGCTGGCTCCCAGCCAGGGCGGGCCACCCGCGGGGGTGGACGACGCGGTGGCGGTGGGTGGCCGGGTCACCGCCGGCACGCCGGTGCTCACCGTGGTCGACACCGGGCAGTTGGGGCTGCTGGCTGAGGTGGACGAGACCGACGTGCTGCTGGTCAAGGCCGGCGTGACCGCCACCGTCGAGCTGGACGCGGTCACCGGCGCCAGCTACGACGCCATGGTCCGCTCGGTGGACGTGCTGCCGACCAGCTCCGCGCAGGGCGGGGTCACCTACCGGGTACGCCTGGCGCTGGGCGCCGGAAAGCTGGCCGAGGACGAGCCGGCGCCGACGCCGCGTCCCGGCATGAACGCGATCGTCCACCTGCGGGTGCGTGAGGCCGCCGACGCGGTGACCGTCCCCGCCTCGGCGGTGTTCTCCACCGACGGCCGGGACGCCGTCTGGGTCGTGCGCGACGGCAGGGCGGACCGGGCGCCGGTGACCGTCGGCGTCCAGGGCTCGGACCTGGTGCAGATCCTCGACGGTGTGCAGGCCGGCGACCGGGTCGTGGTCCGCGGCGCCGACCAGGTCCGCGACGGCCAGGAGGTGCGGTGACCGGCTCGCCGCCGGCGATCGAGGCGGTGGACGTGTCCCGGACGTACCAGCTGGACGGGGTGTCGGTCGAGGCGCTGCGCGGCGTGTCGCTGACCGTGCAGCCGGGTGATTACGTGGCGCTGGTCGGGCCGTCCGGGTCGGGCAAGTCCACCCTCATGCATCTCCTCGGCGGGCTCGACCGGCCCACCGGTGGTCGGCTGGTGATCGGCGGTCGGGACGTCAACGCCCTGTCCCCACCGGAGATGGCCACCCTGCGCAACGAGACGATCGGCTTCGTCTTCCAGGCGTTCCACCTGCTGCCGCGTACCTCGGCGGTGGAGAACGTGGCGTTGCCGCTGGTCTACCGGGGCGTGCCGGCCCGCCAGCGCCGGGAGCGGGCGGCGGCGGTGCTCGGCCGGGTCGGCCTCGGGCACCGGTTGGGCCACCGGCCCAACCAGATGTCCGGCGGCGAGCAGCAGCGGGTCGCCATCGCCCGCGCGCTGGTCACCGAGCCGACGGTGCTGCTGGCCGACGAACCCACCGGCAACCTGGACAGCGTCACCGGCGCGGCGGTGCTGGAGCTGCTGGAGCGGCTGAACGTCGAGTCCGGGGTGGCGCTGGTGATGGTCACCCACGACCAGGAGGTCGCGGCCCGGGCCCGCCGTCGGATCACCATGCGCGACGGCGTGGTGGTGGCGGACAGCGCGACCGACGACGGCACCACCCACCTGCATGATCGACCGCTGTCCGTTGATCATGGTCGACCTGCGACACTGGTCCCCGCTCCCAGCGCGGAGCCCCGGTCCGTGTCCGGAAGCGGCCCGGGGCACCCGTCCGGTGGCTCTGGTGGCGCCGCCGGAGCCACCGGGCGCCTTCCGCACCCGCCGGACCGCGGCCCGGGGTCCGAGGACGCCGACGCGGCGACCGGCGACGGGAGCGACTCGTGAGGGTCGCCGAGGCGTGGCGGGTGGCGCTGGACGCGTTGCGGGCCAATCGCCTGCGCAGCGCGCTGACGATGCTCGGGGTGATCATCGGCGTGGCCTCGGTGGTGCTGCTGGTGGCCATCGGCACCGGCACCAAACAGAAGGTGGAGCAGCAGGTCGAGGGGCTCGGCTCCAACCTGCTGCTGGTCGTGCCCGGCAGGATCGAGGTGGGCACCGCGCCGGTGGTCTCGCCGCTGACCCTCAAGGACGTGGACGCCGTCACCCGGGTGGTGGGGGACCCCGACCGGGTGGCGGTCACCATCGCCTCCGGCGCGACCGCGCGAGCCGGCGCCCGCACCGACTTCACCACCGTGCAGGGCGTACTGGAGACCACCCCGGCGGTGTTCACCCGGTCGCTGGCCCGGGGCCGCTACCTCACCGGCACGGACGTGGACACCAGCCGGCGGGTGGCGGTGCTCGGCGACCAGGTGGCCCGCGCTCTCTTCCCCGACCGGGACCCGCTCGGGCAGCAGGTGACGCTGGCCGGCGTGCGGTTCCGCGTGATCGGCGTCTTCGCGCCGCTCGGGCAGAGCCTCGGCGTGGACCGGGACGACGAGGTGCACGTGCCGGTGACCGCCGCGCAGCGGCTCTGGGGCACGCAGCGGGTGGACGGCATCGCGGTGAAGGCGCCGGACCGGGAGCGCATCGACGAGCTGGGCGAGCGGATCGTCGCCGAACTCAACCGCCGGCACCCGGACACCGAGTTCAGCGCGGTCACCCAGCAGCAGATCCTCGGCGTGCTCGGCGACATCCTCGGTGTGCTCACCGGCGTACTGGCCGCCATCGCCGGCATCTCGCTGCTCGTCGGCGGGGTCGGCGTCTCCAACATCATGCTGGTCAGCGTGCGGGAGCGGACGCGGGAGATCGGGCTGCGCAAGGCCGTCGGCGCCCGCCCCCGGGACATCGGTGTGCAGTTCCTGCTGGAGGCGGTGCTGCTCACCACGATCGGCGGGCTGACCGGGATGGCGCTCGGCGTGGGCACCGCGCTGCTGGTGGACACGCTGTCCCCGATCCCGGCGGCGATCACCTGGTGGTCGTTGGCGCTCGCGTTCGGCGTGTCGGCGGCGGTGGGCATCGTCTTCGGGGTGGTTCCCGCGCAGCGCGCCGGCCGGCTCGACCCGGTGGTGGCGCTGCGCGCCGAGTGAGCCACCGCCGTTCCGAGCCGCCCCAACCGGACGCCGGACGCAGGCAGGGAGATACCGGGAGCGCGGATCGGGTGAACCGGCGGCCCGAACATGATCAGTTGTACGAAGGGATCGCGCCGGTCACAGCCGCCCCGCTACCGTACTGGTAACACGCGCGTCGCCGGCCCGGCCCGGAGCATCCGTCGGGTTGGCACGCGCCGGGCATGGGATGGGTCGGTGAAGCCATGGCCGGGTCGCAGTCCGACGGACGGCTGTCGGAGGTCAAGTTCCTCACCGTTGCCGAGGTGGCGACGGTGATGCGGGTCTCGAAGATGACGGTCTATCGCCTGGTGCACAGCGGTGAGCTCACCGCGGTCCGGGTCGGCCGGTCGTTCCGGGTGCCTGAGCACGCGGTGCACGAATATCTGCGGGGTGCGTTTCAGGAGACCGCCTGAGCCACCGCCGCGCCCGCCGAACGCGACGTAGCGGGAGCTGGCGGGCCGCGCGGTCAGGCCCGGAAAGCGGCATCGACGGGGGCGCGTTGGTCCTGCTGACGCTCTCCGGCTACCCTGGAGCCCGACCGAGACCCCACCGGTGCGCCCCGCCGCCCAGACTGGTCCGGTCCGTTGTCCGCAAGCGGTCGCCGTCGCCACCTGCGTGGTGTCATCCGGTCCGCCCCGCACGTTGTATCGAAAGGCTGTCGTATGGGCTCGGTGGTCAAGAAGCGCCGCAAGCGCATGGCTAAGAAGAAGCACCGCAAGCTGCTGCGCAAGACCCGCGTCCAGCGTCGCCGTCTCGGCAAGTGATCGCCGCCGGGCACTCTGCCCGGCATCCGGCGTCACTTGCCACCTGTCGACCTCCGGAGGCTCAGGTGATCAGGCCGTGGTCGTCCCGGCTCGATCACTCCTGCCGGGGTAGGTGCGTCAGATGACCCCCGGTAGCACCTCAGGTGCTCCGGGGGTCGTCGTCGTCACCGGGGTCGGTCGTTACCTGGGCGCCCACGTGGCGGCCCGCCTGGCCGCCGACCCGCGTATCGAGCGGGTCATCGGGGTGGACGCGCCGGACCCCGGCGCCGAGTTCACCGACGTACTGGACCGCGTCGAACGGATCCGCGTCGACGCCGGCTCGCTCGGCGGGCTCCTCGCCGACCTCGACGTCGACGCGGTGGTGCACCTCGCGCTGGTCAGCTCTGCCGACCCGCAGCACGGCGGCCGGTCGGCCATGAAGGACCAGAACGTCATCGGCACCATGCAACTGCTCGCCGCCTGCCAACGGGCGCCCCGGCTGCGCAAGCTGGTGGTCCGCTCGTCGACCGCCGCCTACGGCGTGTCGTTCCGGGACCCGGCGGTGTTCACCGAGGAGACCGAGCCGCGCGAGGTGCCGCGTGGCGGTTTCGGCCGGGACATCCTCGACGTCGAGGGGTACGTCCGCGGCTTCCGGCGTCGTCGATCCGACGTCACCGCCACGGTGCTGCGCTTCGCGCCGTTCATCGGCTCGACCGCCGACACGACGTTGACCCGCTACTTCGCGCAGCCGCTGGTGCCCACCGTCTTCGGCCGCGATCCCCGCCTGCAGTTCCTGCACATCGACGACGCGCTGGAGGTGCTGCACCGGTCGATCGTGGAGGATCATCCCGGCACCTACAACGTCGCCGGGCCGGGCGTGCTCTCGCTGTCCCAGGCGATCCGGCGCGCCGGTCGTGTGGCCGTCCCGGTGCTGGAGCCGGGCCTCTCCGGCGCCGCCGCGCTGGCCCGCAGCATGGGCTTCGGCCGCTACGGCCTGGACCAGGTCGACCTCTTCGTGCACGGCCGGGTCGTCGACACGACCCGGCTGGAGCGGGAGTACGGCTTCACGCCGCGTTCCACCGCCGCGGCCTTCGACGACTTCATCCGCGCCCACCACGGAGGGGTCGTGGTCACCCGGGACCACCTGGCCGCCGCTGAGCAGCTCGTCCTGGACGGCATCCGGCAGGTCCGCTCCTCGATCCGGGAGCGGTCGTGACGGGGGCGGGGGAGGGTCGTGACCCGGCGGGCATCGGGCGGTTCGACGTACCGCAGGGGCCGACCGCGCCGGGCGCGGACCCGGCGCGGCGCAACGGACACCGACCGGCGGCCCGGGTGGCGCCGACCCCGGCGCCGGCCGACGAGGTCGACACCGCGGCCACCGACGAGCCGGTCGACGGCCCGGTTCCCGGCGAACCGGCGGGCGGGCGCGCTCCGGCCACCGGCGGCGAGACGGGTGGCACCGAGCCGGCCGTCGCGGACCGGCCGGGTGACCACTGGGACCGGAAGGTCGCGAACGGCCTGGCGTTCCTGCGCCGGCGGCTCTCCGGCGACTACGAGGTCGACGAGTTCGGCTTCGACCCGGAGCTGACCGACGCGGTCTTCCATCCGCTGCTGCGGCTGCTCTACCGGGACTGGTTCCGCACCGAGGTCAGCGGGGTGGAGCACGTCCCCGTCGACGGGCCCGCCCTGGTGGTCGGCAACCACTCGGGCACGGTGGCGCTGGACGCGTTGATCCTCTCGGCGGCGCTGCACGACAAGCACCCCGCGCATCGCTACCTGCGCCTGCTCGGTGCGGATCTCGTCTTCCGGATGCCGGTGGTGTCGGAGATCGCCCGCAAGACCGGTGGCACGGTGGCCTGCAACCCGGACGCCGAGCGGCTGCTCGGCGGCGGCGACCTGGTCGGTGTCTTCCCCGAGGGCTTCAAGGGCATCGGCAAGCTCTACGCCGACCGGTACAAGCTGCAACGGTTCGGCCGGGGTGGCTTCGTCTCGGCGGCGCTGCGCACCGGCACCCCGATCGTGCCGGTCGCCATCGTCGGTGGCGAGGAGATCTATCCGATGCTCGCCGACATCAAGCCCCTCGCGCGGCTTCTCAAACTGCCGTATTTCCCGGTCACGCCGACCTTCCCGTGGCTCGGGCCGCTGGGGATGGTGCCGCTGCCCAGCAAGTGGCTGATCCAGTTCTGCCCACCGATCCCGACCGCGCACCTGACCGACTCGGCGGACGACCCGCTGGTGGTCTTCAACCTCGCCGACCAGGTGCGGGAGACCATCCAGCAGACCCTGCACACGCTGCTGGAGCGACGGCCGGACCCGTTCGGCCCCTGAGTGCGGCCGGACCCGTTCGGCCCCTGAGCCCGCCGCTCAGCCGCTGCGGCGGCGACGCTGCAACGCCAGGCCACCGGCGACCGCGCCGGCGACCAGCCCGGCCGCAGCGGTCGACGGCACGGCGATCTTGACCGCGCGGCGGCCGGTACGGAAGTCCCGTACCTCCCAGCCGCGCTGCCGGGCCTGCCGCAGCAGGGTCCCGTCCGGATTGACCGCCACCGCCCGCCCCACGGCGGAGAGCAGCGGCAGGTCGTTGGCCGAGTCGCTGTAGGCCGCGCAGCGGGTCAGGTCCAGGCGCTCCACGGCGGCGAGCTGGGTGACCGCCTCGGCCTTCGCCGGCCCGTGCATCAGGTCGCCCACCAGCCGCCCGGTGTACGCCCCGTCCACCACCTCGGCCACCGTGCCGATCGCGCCGGTCAGGCCGAGCCGGGTGGCGATCACCCGACCGATCTCCACCGGGGCGGCGCTCACCAGCCAGACCCGCTGGCCGGCGTCCAGGTGGCGCTGCGCGAGCTGGTGCGTACCGGCCCAGATCCGGGGAGCCATCAGCTCGTCGAAGATCTCCTCGGTGAGGCGTTCCACGTCGTCCACCCGCCAGCCCTCGACGAAGGCCAGCGCGGCCTCCTTGGCCTGGGACATGTCACCGGCGTGCTCCCGGGCGAGCAACCGGAACCGGAGCTGCTGCCAGGCGAACCGGCCCAGGTCGGCGGTGGTGAAGTAGTTCCGCGCGGCGAGGCCGCGGGCGAACCAGTAGATCGAGGCGCCCTGCATCATCGTGTTGTCCACGTCGAAGAAGGCCGCTGCGGTCGGGTCTGGCGCGGTCGTCGGAGCCAGTTCGGTGTCCGCCCAGCCGGCGGTGTGACCATGGGCGTCGGTGCTGACCGTCACCTTGCGGCTGCGCGCCACGCGTCTCCCTTCCTCGCCAGGTACGACGGATGCCTCCAGCGAGGGTAGCCGGCAAGCACGGTCGACCGGCCGGGCAGCGAGCGAACTGTGGCAGAACCGGCCGGACCTGCGGTAGGGGAGTGGCCGGGGCGGCTGGGCGCCCCGGGTGGGTCAGCGGGTGCCGGGGCAGGCGGACGGGGCGGGGCCGAGCGTGTCGCTCGCCGTCGGCGCCGGCAGGCCACAGGCGATCGCCGCGCGCAGCGCGTCCGAGCGGTCCCGGATGCCGTCCAGCAGCGCCAGCGAACGCCGGGTCCGCTCCCGGTCGGCCCGGGTGGCCCCGTCGAGCAGGTTGCCCACCGCTCGCCGCTGACCGGCGACGAAGGTGTTGACGGTGTCCAGGCTGGCCGGCTCGGCCCGCTGCACGGCGGCGGCGTTGAGCAGGCGGACACCCTGCCGGGTGTCGGCGTCCATGTCGTCGAGGACCGCGCTGTAGCCGATCGGGTCGCCGCGCAGCTCGGCGGCCTCCCCGAGTCGGGTCCGGGCGAAGTCCAGGAAGAGCTGACCGCGGCTGATGTCCGAGCTGGCCAGGGCGAGCTGGGCCCGCTCGGTCGAGCGCTTCATGCCGTAGAGCGCGTCGCCGGGGACCGCGTTCTCGCTGGCGGCGGAGATGCCGGAGACGGCGATGGCGCCGGCCGCGATGCCGATCAGGATCGCGCCCCGGGCGCGGGCCCGGCGGGCGGTGACCGCCGGAAGCAGGGAACCCCGGGTGGTGCCGGCGGGACGCACGGTGGCCGGTTCGCCGGCCGGCGGTGTGGTGCCCAGCCCTTCCCGCACGGCGGTGGCGAGCAGCATCGCCCGCAGACCGGTCCGGAAGTCGGGGTCGACCTCGACCGCCGGTGGATCGACGCTGAGCCGCTGGCCCACCGCGACGAGCGGCGCGAGCTGGCCATCCGCACGGGACCGGACGTGGTGCCGTCGGCCGCCGTTGGCCTCGTCGAGAAGCTGCGCGAAGCGCTCCGCGCGCCGGCGGGAGAAGAGGATGTTGTCCACCGCAGGCACCTCCTCTCGCTGGTCACGGCCGGGCGGCCGCGGTCCTTGCCAGCGACCGGGCGGCAGTGTGACGCCACGGAGGTGAGGCCGGTCCGGCATGCCGGACGAACCTCGCTGACCCGGTCCTGCCGGGGCAACCACCGGTCGCACCCGGAGAAACGCCGTGGACCGGGCACGGGTTACGGGCCTGGCGGGCCGGAAATCACAGAAAGTGATCGTCGTCACCAGGCGCGACCGACTGAGCTGCCGGGACGCCGATCGACGCCCATCGGTCCCGCCGGAAGAAACTACGGCTGGAAGCCGTCGGGCAGGAGCCGGGCCAGGGCGCGGACCGCCCGGTACTGGAGGGCCTTGATGGCGCCCTCGTTCTTGCCCATCGCCCGTGCCGTCTCGGCGACCGAGAAGCCCTGGAGGAACCGGAGCACGATGCACTCCTGCTGCTCCGGGTTGAGCTGCTTCACGGCGGTGAGCAGGGCGACGTTGGTGATGTGCTCGACCACCGCCGCCTCCGGGCTGCCCTCCGGGCCCCGGTCCTCCCGGTCGGCGTCGAGCACGTCGCCGGTGGTGACCTCCAGCCGGTACCGGCCGGACTTGAAGTGGTCCGCGACCAGGTTGCGGGCGATGGTCACCAGCCAGGCGCCGAGGTCGCGGCCCTGCCAGGTGAAGCTGCTGATCCGCTTGAGCGCGCGGAGGAAGGTGTCCGAGGTGAGGTCCTCGGCGAGCTGCCGGTTGCCGACCCGGAAGTAGACGAACCGGAACACGGTGTCCACGTACCGGTCGTAGATCAGGCCGAACGCCTCGGACTCGCCGGCCTGGGCCCGCTCGATCAGCGTCCAGACCTCGGTGGCCGGGTCGGACGGGTCCGGTCGGCTCGGAAAGCCGGTCGGGGTGGTGGCGGCCGGTACCGCCGGGATCACCGCCGTCTCGCCCGCGGACGCGTCGGCGGGCGCCGTCGGTGTGTCGCTGACCCGTCGGCCCTGGGCCGGCATGGTCGGTCGGGCCGGTACGGCGACCCGGCCGCCGGCCGGCTTCGCGTTTCCGCCGGGCACCGCCGGTCGTGGTGGCGGCTCGTTGTGGTGTGGCCGGTTGCGAATCCGCTTCGCCGTGCCGTCGCCCCGCACGGCGGCGCCGTGCGGTTCGTCCATCGGGGCGCGGGCCGCTGGCCGCTCGTTGACCTGGGCGCGAGCCGTCTGACCGGTCAGGCCGACCGGGCGCTCCGCATAACCGAAGGTGGTCACCGCGTCGCCCCCGTCCCGTCGGTCGCCGGGCGGGCGGGTCTGCGGGTCGGCGGTGCGGACCGACCGGGCTTCCGGTCGGGCAGGACGGTTCCGGGGTGTGCCGACGGGCGGCAGTTCCCCTTGAGGTGCTGGTCCAATGCGCTCACAGGCACGGGGGCCTCCTCGGGCTGAGGGGTGTCGACTCACGGCAAATGGGGTGAGCCGACCCGAGTGATGATAGGGCCAACGTCACCCGCGCGTGGCAAGTCCGTTACACAGGGCGGAAGTATTTCCCCCTCCGTCGCACCGTCGGCGGACCGGTTGTCCGTCGTGTGCGATTGACTTTGGAGCGGCGCGGTGATCCAGGGTGGAACCCCTGGTCGAGGGCGCATTGCCCATTCGGCTGACCCGTCCCGTCCGGTGGTCGGCGCGACCCGGCCGAACCGGCGGGGCGTGGCGTCGCCCGTCCCATCGACGGGACGTGATCGGATCGCCGGTGGCACAGTGGTCAGTCCCGTGGGCGGGACCTTTCCGGGCGCCGCCGACCGTCCGCCGCCCCGACCGTCGGGCGTGGCCTGGCGCCGCCCGCTGTGCCAGACTCGATCACCGTGCAGGACGCATCGGCAAACACCGAGCCGAACCTCGCCGACCGGGTCCACCGGGCGGCTCTCGACCACGGCGATCGGGCCGCGCTGCACTGGCGCGACCGGACCCTGAGCTGGTCCGAACTGGACGCCGCGGTGGCCTCCACCGCGTACGCGCTGACCGCCGCCGCGCCGCCCGACGATCCGGGCGGTACGCCGCCACGCGTCGCGATCGCACTGCCCAACACCATCGACTTCGTGGTCAGCTGGCTCGGCGCCCTGCGCGCCGGACTCGTCGCGGTGCCGGTCAACCCCGGCTTCACCGCCCCGGAACTGCGGCACGTGCTCGCCGACTCCGGCGCCTCGGTGCTGATCGGCACCGAGCGGGTCCGGGGCCTGGTCGCCGAGGTGGCCGCCGAGCTGCCCGCGCTCACCGCCGTGCACGGCACGCCCCCACGGTCCGCCGTCGACGCGCCCGAGCCGCCGACGCGCCCGCGCCGGGGTGGCGCAGACCTGGCCGTACTGCTCTACACCTCAGGCACCGAGGGCCGTCCCAAGGGCGCGATGCTCTCGCACCGCGCCCTGCTGGCGAACCACGAGCAGGTCGACCGGATCGAGCCGCCGGTGGTCGGCCCGGGGGACACCGTGCTCCTGGCCCTGCCGCTGTTCCACGCGTACGGGCTCAACTCGGGGCTCGGCGCGGTCGTCCACCATGGCGCGACCGGCGTGCTGCTCGACGAGCCGGGGCCGACGGCGGGGCTCGACGAGATAGCCCGGCACCGGGTCACCGTGCTGGTCGGCGTACCGTCGATGTTCCTGGCCTGGGCCGGCGCGGCGGAGCTGCGGGCGGCGACCGCTTCCGTCCGGGTGGCGGTCTGCGGCGCGGCGCCGCTGGAGCCGGCGGTCGCGGCGCGCTTCGCCGAGGTGACCGGTCATCCGGTGCACGTCGGGTACGGCCTCACCGAGACCGCGCCGGTGCTCACCTCCACCCTGGTCGGCGGCGTGGCCAAGGCCGGCTCGATCGGCCGGCCGCTGCCCGGTTTGCGGCTGCGCCTGGTCGGCGCCGACGGCACGGACCTGTGGCGCGACGGCCTGGCCGTCCCCGACGAGGACCCGGATGAGCTGGACATCTCCGACGTGGCGCCGGGCACCGACCCGGGGCAGATCGTCGTAGCCGGGCCCAACCTCTTCACCGGCTACTGGCCCGACGGCCGGGACGGCCCGGACGCCGACGGCTGGTGGGGGACCGGCGACGTGGCGTACGCCGACGAGGACGGCGACCTCTTCCTGGTCGACCGGCTCGGCGAGCTGATCCTGGTCAACGGGTTCAACGTCTATCCGCGCGAGGTCGAGCTGGTGCTCTCCGGACACCCCGGGGTGGCCGAGTCGGCCGTACTGGGTGTGCCGCATCCCCGGACCGGCGAGACTGTCCGGGCGTACGTGGTGCCGGCGCCGGGGCGGCAGGTGACCGGCGAGGAGCTGCTCGCCCATTGCGCGCGGAACCTTGCCCGGTTCAAGTGCCCGACCGTGGTCGACTTCGTCGACGCCCTGCCGCACTCGGCGATCGGCAAGGTACGCAAGACCCAGCTCCGGTCGGCGACGCCGGCCGACCCGCCGGCGAACGCCGACACGCGCACGGAGGTAACCGATGTCCACTGACGCCCGGCTCGCCCTGATCACCCGCCCCGGCTGCCACCTGTGCGACGACGCCAAGGCGGCGCTCGACCGGGTGGTGGCGGTCACCGGGGACAAGTGGGTCGAGTGGGACGTCACCGCCGACGAGGGGCTGGAGCGGGAGTACGGGGACCGGCTGCCGGTGGTGCTGCTCGACGGCAAGGAGCACGGCTACTGGCGGGTGGAGGAGGAGCGGCTGCTGCGGGACCTGACCACGCCGCAGCTCTGAGCGGTGCCTATGGTGCTCTGATGACCCCTGCGCGCCCCCACCTCGTGTGGGACTGGAACGGCACCCTGCTCAACGACCTCAGCCTGGTGGTCGCGGCCACCAACGCGGCGTTCGCCAGCGTGGGCGGGCCGGCGGTCACCCTGGACGAGCACCGGGTGCGGTTCCGCCGACCGATCGCCGAGTACTACGCCGAGGTGCTCGGTCAGGCCGTGGACGACGATGAGTTCGGCCGGTTGGACCGGATCTTTCACGACGCGTACCGCAGCGGGTTGACCACCTGCGAGCTGGCCGCCGACGCGCGGACCGCGATGGCGGCGTGGCCCGGCAGCCAGAGCCTGCTCTCCATGTGGTTCCACGAGGAGCTGGTGCCCACCGTGCACACCTACGGGCTGACCGGCCATTTCACGCGGGTGGACGGGTTGCGTGCCGCGGTGGGCGGCGACCGCAAGGCCGAGTCGCTCCAGCGGCACCTGGCCGAGCTGGGCGTGGACGGCAACTCGGTGGTGCTGATCGGCGACTCCATCGACGACGCGGACGCGGCGCTCGCGGTGGGTGGTCGGGCGGTGCTCTACACCGGCGGCTTCACCGACCCGACCCGGCTGCGCGCCTCCGGCCACCCGGTCGCCGACACCCTCACCGACGCCGTGACCCTGGCGCGGGAGGTCAGTTCCGCAGGTAGGTGAGCACGGCCAGCACCCGCCGGTGCTGTTCGGTGTCCGGTGGCAGGGTGAGCTTGGTGAAGATGTTGCGCACGTGCTTCTCCACCGCGCCGTCGCTGACCACCAGGGCGCGGGCGATGGCGGTGTTCGAGCGCCCCTCGGCCATCAGGGCGAGCACCTCGCGTTCGCGCGGGGTCAGCTCGCGCAGCGGGTCGTCCCGGCGGCGTCGGGCGAAGAGCTGGCCGACCACCTCCGGGTCGAGCACCGTGCCCCCGGCCGCCACCCGGCGCAGCGCGTCCAGGAACTCGTCGATCGCGGCCACCCGGTCCTTGAGCAGGTAGCCGATCCCGCCGCCGGCGCCACCGGTGGTGGCGAGCAGATCGTCGGCGTACGACACCTCGACGTACTGGGACAACACCAGGATCGGGGTACGCGGCACCAGCCGGCGGGCCTCCACCGCCGCCCGCAGCCCCTCGTCGGTGTGCGACGGGGGCATCCGGACGTCGACGATCGACACGTCCGGCCGGTGGTTCACCACCGCCTCGACCAGCGCGTCGCCGTCCCCCACGGCGGCCACCACCTGGTGCCCGCTCTCGGTCAGCAGCCGTACCAGCCCCTCCCGGAGCAGGACGGCGTCGTCGGCGATCACGATGCGCATGGCTGTGTTGTCTACCACGTCCGGCCCGCCGGTAGGCCTCGGTGCGGCGTCCAACGGCTCACAGCGGAAGCTCCGCGCGGATCTCGGTGGGCCCGCCGACCGGGCTGACGACGGCCAGTTCACCGCCGGCGGCCCGTACCCGGTCGGCGATGCCGACGAGCCCGTGCCCCTTGGCAAGGTGCGCGCCGCCCTGCCCGTCGTCGCCCACCCGCACGAGGAGATGGTTGCCCTGCCGGGTGAGGGCGACGGTGGCCTCGGTGGCCCGGCTGTGCTTGGCGACGTTGGTCAACGCCTCGGCCACCATGAAGTACGCGGTGTTCTCCACGGCGGGGTCGAGCCGCCCGCCCGGCGTGCCGAGCTGCGGGTCCACCTGGAGCTCGATCGGGATCAGCCCCCGGCCGGCGAGCGCGGCCAGGGCGCTGGGCAGCCCCCGGTCGACCAGGACCGGTGGGGCGATCCCCCGGGACAACGCCCGCAGCTCGGCCAACGTGTCCCGGGTCTGGGCGACCGCCTCGTCGATGGTCCGCCCGGCCGCCTCCGGGTCGGTGGCCAACTGCTGCCGGGCCCGGCTGAGGTCCATCGCCAGCCGGACCAGGCGCTGCTGGGGGCCGTCGTGAATGTCGCGTTCCAGCCGGCGCAGCGCGGACGCCTCGGCGGAGACGGCGGCGCGTTTCTGCTCCTCCAGCACGGTGATCCGGTCCCGCATCTCGGCCACCCCGGTCAGCATGGCCCGGGCGAAGCTGGCCTGGAGCAGCGCGCAGCCCCGGACCACGATCGGCAGGGTGATCAGGAAGAACACCCCGATCGCGGTGGTCAGCCCGATCCGCGCGGTGGTGGAGTCGCCCAGGCCGAGCAGTTGGGCCAGGTCGCTGTCGCCCTCGCCGCGCGGCAGCGTCCAGTCGTACGCCCAGTAGAGCGAGCCGGTGACGGCGGCGGCCCACCAGACCAGCGCCACCACGAACGTGATCACCGACACGATCAGACGCAGCACGCCGTGTGCCACGTCGAGCCAGGACTGGGCGTCCCGCATCGGCACGAAGATCCGCCGCCAGGCGTTCGCCCCCGCCTCCGGCAGCCGGTAGTGCGGCCGGATCCGGGGCTGACGGAGCACCGCGGGTAGCCGCAGGCGCTCGATGTCGGCCAGCCCGCGGGCGGCGTACAGGGTGCCGCTGATGATCGGCAGGCCGATCACCGTGACGACCAGCCCGACGCCGACCGCGAGGCCCACGACGAGGACGACGAAGCTGGTCAGGGCCAGGGGGAGGCCGAGCAGCACGTACCCGGAGTCGACGAAGAGCTGGCGGGGGATGCTCGGTGCCAGCGTCGGCTGATCGCTGGGGGCGGCAACGGCGGTCATGCCCAAAGGCTAGGCAGCGCGGGTCCGCCACCCCATCCCGAAGCCCTGCCTCTCCCCCGTAGTGCTGTCCCTACC
>NZ_RCVI01000311.1:0-40998 GCF_003667455.1 Micromonospora sp. CV4
GGTGGGGGTCGGTGCCGGCTCGGCTGCATCCGACACTGGCACGGCGGTGGGCGGCAACAACGCCGGATCGGCGCGCAGGACGCGGCGGTGCAGGTCCTGGAGCGCGTCACCCGGCTCGATGCCGTACTCGTCGCGCAACAGCCCGCGGAATTCCCGGTACGCGGCCAGCGCCTCGGCCTGCCGGCCGCTGCGGTACAGGGCCAGCATCAGCTGGTGCCGCAGCCGCTCCCGCAGCGGGAACTCAGCGGCCAACTCCTTCAGTTCGCCCACGAGTTCCCGTTGCCGGCCCAGCCGCAGCTCCAGATCGGCCCAGCTCTCCAGGGCGGTGGCCCGCAGCTCGATCCAGCGCTGGCGGGCGGAGTCGAAGAAGAGCCCGGTGAATCCGGTGAACGGGTCACCCCGCCACAACTCCAGCGCGGCCTTCAGCTCGGTCACCGCCTCGGCGGCCCGGCCCTCGGCGCGGAGCCGCTCCGCCCGACGGATCCCCCGCTCGAACCGGGTGGCGTCGACCGCCTCCGGCCCGACCCGAAGCTGATAGCCGGCGTCGGTCAGCGTCAGCACCTGACCGGGACTGCGGGGTGGGCGCTCGGGCTCCAGCACCCGGCGCAGCCCGGCGACATACTTCTGCACCACGTTCGCGCCGTTGGCCGGCGGCTCCTCGGGCCAGACGGCGTCGACGACCTGTGCGGTGGTGACCGGGCGACCGCCGGCGAGCAGCAGCACGGCCAGCACGGCCCGCTGCTTACCCGGCCCGAGGTCGACGTCACGATCGCCGTACCAGGCCCGCTGAGGCCCGAGAATCTCGAAGCGCAGCTCCCCTGACATGCGAGTTTCCGCTCCCTGACACCCCGCTGACCGCGTCTTGGCAGTGCACGGCAGTCGGACCGCAGCATATCGGCAGTGGTTCCGCCGTACCGCCCGGCAGTCTCTGTCTCGGCAGAAGCCAGGCACCGTCAAGGAAAGAGATTCAGTGATGACGAACGGAACCGGCCGCGCCGGCACCATCCGACGGACCGTCAGCGCCCTGGTTGGCGTCCTCACCGCGACCACCCTGCTCGCCGGTTGCGGCGCGGACGGGTCGGGTACCGGCGCCGACGCGGCCAGCCCCAGCCCGACCGCGACCCCCCGGGAGGAGTTGCTCGCGGCGGTGCCGGACGGCACCGAAGGCGCCTTCCGGTTCGCCGGCAAGGACTCCAGCTCGGACATCTCCGGCGTGGTGGACCCGGCTGCGAAGGGCATGGACCTCACCGCGGCGGTCAAGGACCCGGAGCACGGGTTCACCACCCGGATGTCGTTCCTGGTCGTCCAGGAACAGCTCTGGATGAAGGTCAAGTTCACCGGCACCGAGGGACTGACCGGGCTGCCCAAGCTGCCGAGCCGCTGGATGGAGCTGGACCGCACCAAGCTGACCGACGCCGAAAGCGCTCCGACGTACGAGGGCGTGGACGTCGGCAACGCCGGCCCGATCATCGAAGCCGCCACCTCGGTGCAGGAGAAGGCGGACCACACCTACACCGGCGTGGTCGACCTGACCAAGGGTGAGGCCAGCAAGGCGGTGGGCGAGGCGGAGGTGGCGGCTCTCGGCGAGGCGGCCCGGCAGGTCCCGTTCACGGCCGTCGTCGGCCCCGACGGCAACCTCGCCTCGCTCACCGTGGACGTCCCGGCCGCAGGCAAGGCAAAGGCCTGGACGTACGTGGTGAAGTACGTCGACTACGGCTCGGCGCCGAAGCTCGCCGCGCCGACCGGCAACGCGGCCCAGCAGGCGCCGAAGGTGGCGTACGAGATGCTCAACGGCTGACCGTCCACGCAGCAGGGAGACGGGGTCGCGGCCGCACGGGGGGTCGCGACCCCGTCTCCCTGTCGACGATCAGCGGGGGTCGGAGCGGGTGCGCAGGCTCCGGCGGAGATGGGCCAGGCGGGGTGCGAGGCTGGTCAGACCACCGGGGAAGAAGTAGACCGCCAGGATGAAGACCGTGCCCAGAACGAACAGCGGCTGGCTCAGCGGGTGGCTGAGAAAGGCTGGCAGGGAGTCGACCGCCTCGGAGGTGCCGAACGCGGTGAGCCGGTGGTCCAGGTACATGTAGAGGACACCGCCGAGCACCGGGCCCCACCGGGTGCCCGGCCCGCCCAGCACCACCATGACCAGCAGCGACAGGGTCAACTCGGACGAGGTGATGTGGGGTGACGCCCCGCCGACGATCAGGCAGTAGACCACCCCACCGGCCGACGCCAGCCCGCCGGCGAGGGTGAACGCCACCAGCTTGTAGCGGTACGGGTCCAGCCCGAGCACGCCGATCCGCCGCTCGTCGTCCCGCAGCCCGGCCAGGACCCGCCCGGTCGGCGAGCCGGAGACCCGGTGCACCACGAAGACCACCAGGGTCAGGTACGCGAGCGCCAGCCAGTACAGGTTGACCGTGTTGGTCACCCCGACCAGCCCGGCGGGCAGCCCGGACACGTCCAGCGGCAGGCCCTCCTCACCGCCGGTGAGGCCGCCGAAGTCCCGTGCCACCAGGATCGCCCCGACCTGGGCGAAGGCCAGCGTGACCATGGCGAACGCGATGCCCACCGTACGCAGCGCCACCGCGCCGAGCAGCGCCGCGAGGATGGTGCCGCCGGTGATCGTCAGCAGCGCCGCCTGCCAGAGTGGCAACCCGGCCCGGGTGACCAGGATGTCCGTGCCGTACACGCCGGCGGCGAAGTAGAGCGCGTGCCCGAAGGAGAGCATCCCGGTACGGCCGAAGAGCAGGTCGTAACCGGCGGCCAGCCCACCGAAGATCAGGCAGATGGCCAGCAGTTGCAGGGTGCCGGGCGAGTTGACCGGCCCCTCGAAGATCCCCGGCAGGGAGATCGTCGAGTACGGCAGGATCGCGAGGACGGCCAGCGCGACCAGCGGCAGGAACGGGCGTACCCGGTGCCACCGCCCCCGCTGCGGGGTCAGCTCGGCGGGCACCCGCGCCGGGGGCGCGTCGACCACGGAGTTCGTCATGCCGTTGCCACCTTTCCGGCGATGCCCTGCGGGCGCAGCAGCAGCACCACGGCCAGCAACCCGACCACGCAGATGTCGCCCAGCCCGGACGTGCCGTAGTAGTTGACGAACTGTTGCACCAGCCCGACCACGACCGCCGCGTACGCGGAGCCGACCACCGAGCCCATCCCGCCGATCACCACCACGATGAACGCGAAGATCAGCAGCGAGCTGCCCTGCCCGGGCGAGACGGTGCCGAAGTAGACCCCACCGAGCGCGCCGGCGAGCGCGGCTGCCGCCCCGCCGATCGCGAAGACGAGCGTGAACGCCTTGCGCACGTCGATGCCGAGCGCGGTCACCATCTCCCGGTTCTCCACCCCGGCCCGGATCACCAGGCCGTACCGGGTCCAGCGCAGGAAGGCGAGCAGCGCGCCGAGCACCAGCACCGCCGCGATGATCAGCAGCAGGCCACCGTTGGGCACCTGCGCGCCGAGGATCCCGGTGACCTGCCGGGTCCAGTCCGGCCGGGGGAACGGCCGGGCGTCGGCGCCCCACGTGGCCTGGAGCAGCGCCACCCCGGCCAGCGACAGGCCGACGGTGACCAGCACCTGCTCGATGGTGCGCGAGTAGAGCGGCCGGATCAGCACCAGCTCGACCAGCACCGCGACCAGCGTGCCGGCGGCCACCCCGAAGACGACCGCGAGCACGAAGCCGAACCCGTCCGACCCGGCGCCCGGCAGGTTGCCCGCCGCCCACCAGGTCGCGTACGCGCCGACGCCGAGGAACAGCCCGTGCGCGAAGTTGAGCACGTCGGCCAGGCCGAAGACCAGCGACAGCCCGGAGGCGACCAGGAAGTACAGCGCCGCCAGGCCGAGCCCGGTCAGCGTCAACAGGATCAGGGTGCCCATCAGTGCTGGTCCTTCCCCGCCGCGGCGCGGCCCGGCTCGGCCACGTGCTGCGATTCGCCGCTGCCCACGCCCAGCAGGGACCTGGTCAGCGCCGTCTCCAGCAGCAGCTCCTGCGCGTCACCGGTCCAGGCCACCTTGCCGGCGGCGAGCACCACGGCGTCCCTGGCGAGCCGCCGGACCACCGCCAGGTTCTGCTCGACGAGCAGCACCGGCACCGACTCCGCGACCCGTTCCAGCACCTCGGCCACCTCGGTCACCACCTTCGGCGCCAACCCCTTGGTCGGCTCGTCGACCAGCAGCAGCCGGTTGTCGTTGAGCAGCACCCGGCCGATCGCGAGCATCTGCTGCTGCCCGCCGGAGAGCGACCCGGCCCGTTGCCGTCCGCGCCGGTCCAGCTCCGGAAAGAGCGCGAAGACCTTGTCGTACGCCGGGCTGACGCCGCGCCGCTCGGCCAGCCGCAGGTTCTCCGCGACGGTCAGGCCGGCGAACACGCAGCGGTCCTCCGGCACGTAGCCGAGCCCGCCGCGGACCAGCCGGTGGGTGGGGCGGGCCAGCAGGCTCTGCGCGCCCATCCGGACGGTGCCGCGCACCTCTCCGGCGGGCGGGGTGAGGCCGACGATCGCCCGCAGCGTGGTGGTCTTGCCGACGCCGTTGCGGCCGAGCAGGACGGTCACGCCGGTGGGTGCGACCGTGAAGGACACGCCCTGGAGGATGTGCAGCCCGGAGATCCGGACCGACAGGTCCTCCACGTTCAGGATCGGCTCGGTCATAGCGCCTCTCCGAGATACGCCTCTTGCACCGTGGGGTTGGCCATCACCGTCTCGGGGGTGTCGCAGGCCAGCAGCGCGCCGTGGTGCATGACGGCGATCCGGTCGGCCAGCTCCAGGATGACGTCCATGTGGTGCTCGACCATCAGCACCGCCCGGCCGCTGTCCCCGGTCAACGACTTGATCACCGAGACCAGCTCGGGCACGTCCTCGGCGCTGACCCCGGCCATCGGTTCGTCCAGCAGCATCACCCGCGGTTCGCCGGCGAGCAGCAGGGCGATCTCCAACTTGCGCTTCTCGCCGTGGGCCAGGGTGCCGGCCAGCGCCGTACCCCGGTGGGCGAGGCCGACCCGGTCGAGCGCCGCGTCGGCGGCGGCGGCCACCTCCCGGTCGGCCGCCGCCCGCCGCCACAGTGCCATCGAGCCCCCGCGGTGCGCCTGCACGGCGAGCCGGACGTTCTCCCGCACGCTGAGCGAGCCGAAGACCGACGACGCCTGGAAGGTACGGCCCAGTCCGAGGCGGGCCCGCCGGTGCGGCGGAAGCGCCCCGATGTCCTGCCCGTCCAGGGTGATCCGGCCCTCCGTGGCCCGGCGCAGGCCGGTGATCAGGTTGAACAGTGAGGTCTTGCCGGCGCCGTTCGGCCCGATCACGCCCAGGAACTCCCCGGGCGCCAGGTCGAGGTAGACGCTGTCGACGATGGCGACCTCACCGATCCGCCAGGTCAGACCGCGGGTGGCGAGCATGGTCAGCCCTTCATGGCCACGGCCGGCGGCGCGGACTCGTCACCGGTGAGGCTCTTCTGCGCGGTCGCCGTGAAGGCGGTGCCGCTGCCGGTCAGCTTGGCCTGGAACATCGGCTGGAGCAGCGCGTGGTCCGCGGCCCGGATGGTCATCTTGCCCTTGACCCCGTCGAAGCTCCAGCCCTCCAGGGCGGTGACCATCTTGTCGACGTCGTCCCCACCCTCCTGCACCGCGCGGACCACCATCTGGGCGGCGGCGAAGCCGTCCGGGTGGAACAGGTCGAGCGTGCCGCCGGGGATCTTCGCCTTGGCCGCCTTGGACGCCTCGGTGTCGCTCGCCCCGTCGAAGTAGTGCGACAGGAAGGAGATCTTCGTGCCGGCGGCGCCGAACGTCGGCCAGGAGGCGCGGATGTCCAGGCCGGTGACGACCGTGGTGGTCGAGAGGACGCCCTGCTGGTCGAGGCTCTGCCACATGGCCGGGGCGGTGGTGCCCGCCCAGGCGACGAAGAGCAGATCCGGCTTGGCCGTCTTGATCTGGCTGGCGAACGGGGTGAACTCGGTGGCGCTGGCCGGGGCCCGGACGCTGCTCACGGTGGCGCCCGCGCCGCCGATGACCGTCTTGACCGCTGCCTCGTTCGCGTCGCCGAACGCGCCGTCCTGGGCGAAGACCACGACCTTCTTGCCGGCCGGGTCGCCGATGAACGACTTGGCCGTCACCACGTCCTGGTACGACTGGCGGCCCGAGCGGAAGGTGTACTTGTTCGCCCCGGTCACCGCGTCGGTGGCGGCCGGCCCGGAGATGAACAGGACCTTGTTCTGCGCCGCGATCGGCGCGACCTGGAGCGCCACACCGGAGGCGGTGGAGCCGGCGATGATCTTCGCGCCCTTGCCGATCAGGTCCTTCGCCGCGGAGACCGCCTTGGCCGGGTCGCCCGCGTCGTCGACCTCGGTCAGCTCGATCTTGCGGTCACCGACCTTGCCGGTGCCCTGGGTGGCGAAGTCCAACCCCGCCTTGAACCCCTCGATGTACTGCTTTCCGTAGCTGGCCAGGGCACCCGACTGGGAGTACACCAGGCCGACCTTGACCGGCGCGGCGCTGTCGCCGCCGCCGGTGGCGGTGTCCTGCGGGCTGCCACAGGCCGTGGCGGCCAACGCCGCGGCCATCATCGTGGCGGCGGAGAGGAACACCCGCCGCGTCGTCCGGACCGTCATTGCGACTCCACATGAGGACTCGGAGGGAGAGAACTTCTTCGTGACGGCTCACGCTAGAAGTGACGTCACCCACGAGCTATGTGGCCGAAACACACAAGTAACAGGAAGGGGGTGGCCGGACGTTACAACTGGCCGCACCGCCACCGGAGGGCTCGGCCTCTCGATGGCCCGTACCCCCACGGACCGCCCCGCCCGTGTGTCGCCCCGCGCCATCCGCCTATCACCGCAGGGCCGGTCAGACGCACGGTCCGTCGTGGGCCGCCGGGCGCAGACAGCGCCGGCGGCCGTCGAGCAGGTTGTCGCAGAAAACCCGATGACGTACGCACTGCGCGTCCTCCTCCGACACCGTCGTCTCGGCCCGGTCCACGTCGGCGAGGAAGCCCAACACCCGGGTGATCCCTTGAGCGAACCGCAGCGCGCCCGGCAGGTCGACGGCCATCACCGGCAGGTGCACGACGAACCGCTGCCTCTCGATGCTCACGCCACCACCCTCGACTCTTCTGTCCTGCCAGCCCTGGAGGGCGGTCCGGTGTGCGGGTAGGGGACGCCCACCGGACCGCCCGGCCCCACGCCCGCAGCCCTTTTCGGCGGCGGTACGGACGCAGAGCCCACCTCACGCCCGGACCCGAGGGGTTTGCCGAACCAACCGGAGCCGGACAGCCAGCAACCTACCCCAAATACTTGTGTAGGTCGACCCTGTGAGGCGACGACACCACAGCCTGTTGCAGTAACTGGTGTAGGCCGGCATGATCGGAGACGCCGAACCGACCGGAGTCCTCACCATGCCCACAGCAGAAGCCCCATACCGCCGCATCGCCAATGAGATCGCCGCGAGGATCAAGAGCGGCGAGCTGAAGCCGGGCGACAAGCTGCCCTCCACTCGTGAACTCGCCGAGACCTACGAAGTGCACATGAACACCGCCTCGCGAGCGCTCTCACTTCTCCATGACCGAGAGCTGATCACCGGCCAGCCCGGCCGCGGCACCTACGTCGCCGAGCAACCACACGGCTGACTCGTCCAACTGTCAGATCGAATGGGAAGGGTTGCGCGGCGTGTCGGCCAGTCATGTTCTGTGCGTGCGGGGCAGCCGACCTTGCGTCGGCAAGGCACGCCGCCACTGACACTCCCCGGGCCGATCCGGACCCACTCAGCGCGAAGATCACAGCAACCCCCTGATGTTGCTGCCTCGATCCGCACCGAAACAGCAACATCGGGGAAGTTGCTGCCGCAAGGCCGCTCCGCCCCCCTTCGCGATCGTGCTCGACCGTGGATGTAGTGGCCTCGGCCGCGCCGCGACACCACTACTTCCAGGATCAAGCGCGATCTTCGCGGCGCGCCCGGACGTGCCGCTGGCCCGCTGTCCGGGTGACGGACGGCGGGCCAGCGTGCGGGCCGGGCGTGGTCGGCCCGGCGGTCGGCTAGGAGCGGATCAGCTCCGGACCGAAGTCCGCTCGGCCTCGGCGAGCTACGCCCGAGGCCGACTCGGAAGATCAGCTCGTGGCGAGGCCGGCGCGGGCGGCGACGGCGGTGTCCGGGTGGTCGGTGAAGACGCCGTCCAGGCCCAGGCCGAGGAAGAGCTCGTACTCGGCGGTGATGTCGCCGCGCGCGTTCGGGTCGGTGCCGATCCGGAAGTCCACCGGCAGGAACTGGTTCTCCGCGCGGAACGTCCAGGAGTGGACGAGCAGCCGCTCCCGGTGCGCGTCGCGTACCACGTTGGTCGGGGCGAGCAGGGCGCCCGAGGCGTCCCGCGGCACGATCAGGTTCTTGTTCGCCCCGATGCCGTCGGCGTACGCGGCGATCCACTTCAGCCCGGCCGGCTGGGCCAGATCCTGGTAGGTGCGGGTGTCGCCGGCGACGGTGAAGTCGTACGGGCGACCGGTGGCGTCGAGCAACTGGGCCAGGTTGACGTCGATCATGAGGTTGAGCTTGCGCAGGTTGGCCGTCTCGAACGACTGGATGAAGACCGGCGCCTTGCGACTGCTCAGCTTGTTCTGCCGGAGCACCCGGACCAGTGGCTCCTCCAGGGCCAGGCCGATCGAGGCGAAGTAGCTCGGGTGCTTGGTCTCCGGGTAGATGCCGATGGTGCGGCCCCGTGCCCGCCCTTCGGTCCGGGCCAGGTCGATGACCTCCTGGAGGGTGGGCACCTCGAAGCGGCCGTCGAACGCGGTGTTCGCCACCCGCACCTGCGGCAGTCGCTCCTTGGCCCGCAGGGTCTTCAGCTCGGTCAGGGTGAAGTCCTCGGTGAACCAGCCGGTCACCGCGACACCGTCGATGGTCTTCGTCGCCTTGCGCGCCGCGAACTCCGGGTGGGCGGCCACGTCGGTGGTACCCGAGATCTCGTTCTCGTGCCGGGCGACCAGCACGCCGTCGGAGGTGGACACCAGATCCGGCTCGATGTAGTCGGCGCCCATCCGGATCGCCAGCCGATACGCCTCCAGGGTGTGCTCCGGCCGGTAGCCGCTGGCGCCGCGGTGACCGATCACGATCGGCCGGTCGTTCGCCCGGGCGTGGTCCGCCCTGGCCACCGGATCGGCGGCGGCCATGGTCGGCACGGCCACGGCGGCGGCGAGCAGCGCGCTGGCCACGCCGAGGGTCGAGAGGGTACGTCGCAACGCCGTCTCCTGTCGTTGAGGGAACCGGTTCAGCAGAGCGCCTCGGATTGACCGGGAGTTGGTCGATGACTGGCCAGCAGATGAATCTCCGGAATGGGCGTTCCCGCTCCCGCTCTGGCGTGAAAACGGAAGATTGTCTGGTGCGCCGGTATTTCCGCAACCCCGTGCGGCTGGTGCCGTTCGGGTTCCTGGTGCCGATCCTGCTCGGCACCGGTCTGCTGATGGCGCGTTGGGCGACCGTCGACCACCAGCGCCCGCCCCTGGTCACCGCGCTCTTCACCGCCACCTCGGCCGTGTCGGTCACCGGGATGGCGGTCACCGACACCCCCAACTACTGGTCCGGGGGCGGACTGGTGGTGATAACCGTGCTCACCCAGCTCGGCGGCCTCGGCATCCTCACCGTCGCGGCGCTGGTCATCCTGGTGGTGGCCCGCCAGCTCGGGCTGCGCAACCGGCTTCTGGTACAGGCCGAGACGGCGGAGTTCGGCATCGGTGACGTCGCTCGGCTGCTGCGCCGCATCGCGGTCACCGTCTTCGCCTGCGAGGCGGTGATGACCGCGCTGGTCGCCGGCCGGCTCTGGCTGGTCTACGACTATCCACTCGGGCGAGCCCTCTGGTCGGGCGTCTTCCACGCCGTCCAGGCGTTCAACAACGGTGGCTTCGCGCTCTACTCCGAAGGCCTGCTGGCATTCGACCGTGATCCGTGGGTGTCTCTCCCGCTGGCGTTCGGCGCGATCGTCGGTGGGCTCGGGTTTCCCGCCCTGTTCGAGGCGGCCCGCGAGTGGCGTCGGCCGGTGCGCTGGGCGGTGGCCACCAAGCTGACCATCTGGGGCAGTGCCGCGCTGCTGCTGCTCGGCTCCGCCGGGCTGCTCGCCGCCGAGTGGACCAACGTCGGCACCATCGGCTCGTACGACGTCGGCGGCAAGATGCTCGCGTCGTTCACGCAGATCGCGTTGAGCCGCACCGGCGGCTTCAGCGTCCTGGACATCGCCGCGCTCCAGGAGGAGAGCTACCCGCTGTTGATCGTGCTCATGTTCATCGGCGGCGGCAGCGCCAGCACGGCCGGCGGGATCAAGGTCTCCACGTTCTTCCTGCTGGCGTTCACCATCTGGGCCGAGCTGCGGGGCGAGCCCGACGTGAAAGTCGGGCGCCGCCGGGTGGCCACCGCCAGCCAGCGGCAGGCCATCACGGTGTCGCTGCTCAGCGTCGCGCTGGTCACGGCCGGCACGATGATCCTGCTGCTGCTCACCGAGGGCGTCCGCTTCTTCGCCGCCCTGTTCGAGGTCACGTCCGCGTTCAGCACCACCGGGCTGACCATCGGGCTCGCCGGCACGCTGCCGGCCAGCGGCCAACTGACCCTCACCGTGCTGATGTTCATCGGCCGGGTCGGGCCGCTCACCCTCGGGTCGGCGATCGCGTTGAACACCCGACGCCGGCTCTACCGCTATCCCCAGGAACAACCCATTGTCGGCTAGCAGCGAGGAGGGGCGAGGTGTCGGCTAGGCGAGCGAACGGCAGCGGCGTCGTGGTGGTCGGGCTGGGCCGGTTCGGTAGCCAACTGGCCCGGTCACTGACCCGGATGGACCGCGAGGTGCTGGCCATCGACCACAACCCGGACCGGGTGCAGCGCTGGTCCGACCAGCTCGACCGGGTGGTCCAGGCCGACTCGACCGAGGAGGGGGCGCTGCGACAGCTCGGCGTCGCGAGCTTCGAGCGGGCGGTGGTGGCCATCGGCGCCTCGGTGGAGGCGAGCGTGCTCACCGTGCTGGCGCTGGTCGAGCTGGGTCTGTCGCAGATCTGGGCCCGGGCCACCTCGCAGAAGCACGCCAAGATTCTCTCGTCGGTGGGCGCGCACCACGTGATCTTTCCGGAGGCGGAGACGGGCGACCGGGTGGCACACCTGATCGTCAGCCGGCTGCTCGACTTCATCGAGTTCGACGACGACTTCGCGATCGCCACCGTCCGCGTGCCGGAGTCCCTGGTCGGTCGCACCGTGCTCGACCTGCGCCCGGACGAGCGCTACGAGGTCCGGGTTATCGGCGCCAAGCTGCCGGGCGAGCGCTTCCGGTACGCGTCGGACAGCACCAAACTCCTCGAGGGTGGGCTGCTGGTGGTGGAGGGCGGGATCGACCAGGTGCAACGGTTCGCGGGGCTGCGCTGAGCCGGGTCACTTCTTCCCGCCGCCGTGCCCCCTCCCCTCACCCTTGGTCACTTTCCCCCTTTTCCCGAACCACCACCCGGCCCCTTGCCTTTGCCGGGCTTCTCGGGCTTGGCCTTCGGGGCGCTGCCCGGCCCGGACCCACCCGAGCCGGATCCACCGGAGCCGCCCCGGACCGTCGCCGCCCTGGGCGGGGCCTTCGTCGTGGCGGCCTTGCTCGTCGTGGCGGCCTTGCTCGTCGGGGCGGTGGACGGCGTGCTGCCGGCCACCCCGGAGACCCGTACCCCGCAGGTCGCGTCGCCGAGCCGGAACTCCACCGGCAGCGGGTTCGCCCCGCTGTACCTCCCCGTCAGGGTGAGCTTCTCGGCCTCGCCGGGCGCCAGGGTGGTGCGCTGGGCCGCCGGCCGGATCAGCACCGTGCGGCCCTGCTGGTGCACCGAGGTCGGCTCCGCCTTCGTCACCGTCTGCTGACCGGGGAAGGTGAAGCTCATCGTCCAGTCACGAAGCGCGCTGCCGCCGGTGTTCGTCAGGGTCAGCTCGGCGGCGAAGTCCTTGCCGGAGTCCGCGCGCAGTGCGTACGCCACCTCGCAGGGCGCCGCCTTCGGCAGACCCATCCGGGCCTCGGTCGGCGGCTGGTCCCCGCCGCTGGCCGGGCTGCGCGAGGTGACCCCCCACAGAGCGCCGGTGACCGCGAGCAGGCTTGCGGCGGCCACCCCGGCCTCGACCCGCCGGCGTCTGGTCACCCGCCTGCTTCGGTTACGGGTACGGGACAGCGGCAACGCGTCGGTCTCCGCCGACCAGGGCAGGATCGTGGTGCCCGCGTTGGCCAGCGCGGCCGCGTCGAGCGGCCCGGCGGCCGGCGAGACCGGCACCGCCGCCAGCATTCCGGCCGCGTCGGCGAGGGTACCGGCCACTTCGGCGGTGGTCGGCCGTTCCCCGGGCTGCTTGGCCAGACAGCGCCGCACCAGGTCGGTCACCTCGTCGGGCAGCCCCGGCACCTCCGGCATCGGGTCGGGGTCGTTGTACATGTGCGCGCGCAGCATCTGTGTGGTCGTGCTCGCCTGCCAGGGCAGCCGGCCGGTGAGCATCCGGTAGAGCAGCAGCCCGACGGCGTACACGTCGGTGGCCGGGGAGACCTGACCGTTGTCCAGCCGCTCCGGCGCGAGGTAGGCGGGTGTGCCCAGCAGCGCCCCGTCCGGGCCCTTCTCGCTCTCGCCCACCAGCGCGGAGATGCCGAAGTCGACCACCTTGACCCCGGTCGACGTGAGCATCACGTTGCCCGGGGTGACGTCCCGGTGCACCACGCCCCGGGCGTGCGCGGTGGCCAGCGCCGAGCTGACCTCCGCGCCGATGGTCACCGCCTCCCGCCACGGCAGCCGCCCCTCCCGGCCCAGCCGGCCGGCCAGGGAACCGCCGTCGACCAGCTCCATCACCACGTACGGCACGGTGAGGCCGGCCCGCACGGACTCCCCGTAGTCGTACACGTTGGTGATGTTCGGGTGGCAGAGCCGCGCGGCGGCCTGCGCCTCGATGCGGATCCGGTGCCGGAAGGCCCGGTCGCTGGCCAGCCGGGACGCGAGCACCTTCACCGCGACCTGCCGGCCGAGCACCTCGTCGTAGCCCCGCCAGACCACCGACATGCCGCCCGCGCCGAGCTGCTCGATCAGCCGGTACCGCTCATCGAGGAGTTGCGCGCCGTTCCGGTCCCCACCGCCCATGGTGGCCGTTGTTGCCCAGTGGCGGCCCGACTACACCTCAGGTATCGAATTCGGTCCCAAATGTCACCCGATCAGGCGGTGGCGAGCAGCTGATCCACCGGCGCGAAGTCGTCGGTCAGCACCAGCGCGTCCCCGGTGAAGTCCGTCAGGTCCGCGCCGGAGAGCAGGCTGACCCCCCGGTCAACCTCGTCCAGCCGGGCGCGGACGGCGGCCACCGGCAGCGGCGCGTCGGAGGCGACGATGAGGAAGTTCGCGCCCTGCTCCTCGGCGAGCGCCTCCGGCGGGGCGATCAACGCGACGTGCGCGAACTCGGCCGCCACCGTGGCCAGTTCGGCGCGGATGAACCGCAGCGGCGGGTAGTCGATGACGTTCTGCACGTACACCCCACCCGGGCGAATCACCCGCCGGACCTCGGCGGCCATCTCGCGGGTGGCCAGGTGCCAGGGCACCACCAGGTGGCCGAACGCGTCACCGACCACCAGGTCGCGGCTGTCGGTCGGCTCACCGACGACCAGCATCCGGGCGTCGCCCACCTCCGCCCGCAGTTCCGGCCCCGGGCGTACGCCCAACTCGCGCTCGCCCAGCTCGACCAGCCCGCCGTCGATCTCGAACACCACGTTGTCGGTGCCCGGCCGGGTGGCGCTCAGGTAGCGCGGCACGGTGAACCCGCCGCCGCCCAGGTGCAGCGCGTCCAACCGCTGCCCGGCCGGCGCGAACACGTCGGCGACCGCGCCGATCCACTTCGTGTACGCGTACTCCAGGTGCTTCGGGTCGGTCAGGTCCACATACGAGTGCTGGGCCGAGTTGAGCAGCAACGTCCGCCCGCTGGGCCGGTCCGGGTCCGCCGTCACCCGGGCGCAGTGGTACGCCGTCTCGATGTCGCACGGGTTCGGCGCGACGGTGGTCAGCCCCGCTCCGACCAGGCCGAGCACCGCCAGCGCGGCCCGGGTCCGGGCCGGACCGGGCAGTTGGGTGCGCGACTGCCGGCGCAGGTACCAGCCGAGGCCGATGCCGGCCAGCCCGAGCGCCACCGCCAGCGCCAGCAGGATCACCGTGCTGGGCAGCGCGGCGACCAGCACGAAGCCGGTGAGCAGCGTGGCGGTGATGCCGCCCAGGGTGCCGATCCCGGAGAGCCGGCCGACCACCTGGCCGGTCCGGCGCAGGTCGGCGAGCTGAAGCTTCACGACCAGCGGGGTGACCGCGGCGAGCAGCGCCGCCGGCACGAACACGGCCAGCGCCACCAGCAACAGGATGGCGCTGGCGGCACCGCCGCGCAGCACCTCACCGGCGTACCGGACCACGGGCAGGGTGATCGCGGTGGCGATGCCGGCCAGCACCAGCGCCGGCGCCAGCAGACCCCGCGGGTCGCGCCGGTCAGCCAGCCAGCCGCCGGACCACGCCCCGTACGCGATCGCGGCCAACGCGATGCCGATCACCGAACTGGTCACCTGGAGGGTCACCCCGACGTAGGGGCCGACCAGGCGCAGCGCGACGGTCTCCAGCACCAGCACGGCGCCGCTGGAGAAGAAGACCAGGAACGCGGCCAGGCCGTTGGGCAGCGCCCGGCCGGTGACCGGCACGGGCGAGGCCGGGGAAGCCGGCGGGGCCGCTACATCGGACGGTGGGGAGCTCATCGTCGCGATGGTACGCAGCCAACCTGGTGCTGCGGGTCAGTACATCGAGAGATGAACATGGTTCGTGTGGCTCGCGGCCGGGCTGCCGCTGCCGCTGTACGAGCGCCACCCGGTGCCGGGATGCCAGATCTGCCTGTACCAGATCACGTAGAGCACACCCAGCCGGTCGGCGTTGCGCACGTGCCAGGCGGCCAGGCTGTCCCCGTACGCCTTGTCGCCGCCGGTCGCGTTGCGGTCCTCGAAGCCGTTGGTGGCGGCCGCGAAGTCGCAGGCCCGTCCCTTCGGGTGCTCGCCACCGCCGCCGCTGCGTTTGCACGAGACGTGCCGCTTGTATCCGGCCGCCTGGGTCTGCTTCAGGGCGTTGAGGGTGCGCGGGGTGATACAGCCGGACGTGGTCGGGTCCTTCACGGAGCAGGATTCCGACGGCCACGATCCGTCCGAGTTGCGCGGCGCCGGCTTCGCCGAGGCGGAGCTGCCGCCGCTGAAGCCGTTGCTGCTGCCCGAGCTGACCTCGGCGAGCGCCGCCTCGGCCTCCTTCTTCTTCTTCGCCATCACGGCGAGCTGCTTCGCCTGCTCGCGGACCTCCGCGTCGATGGCGAGCTTGGCCTGCTGCGCCTGCTGCCGGGCGTCGGTCAGGGTGCGCAGCCGCTTGCCGTCGCGCTGGGCCATCAGGTCAAGGTCGGCCGCGCGTTGCAGGAACATCTGCGGGTCGGCGGAGTTGAGCAGCATCGACACCGGGGTGAGCCGACCCGCGCGGTACGACTGCGCGGCCACCTCGCCCACCTGGGCGGTGAGCCCCACCAGCCGGCCCTCGACGCTCTTCAGCTCGGCGGTGAGCGCCGTCTGCCGACGCTTGGAGTTGTTCAGCTTGGCCTTCGCCTCGATGTGACCCTTGGCGGTCAGCTCCAGCGCGTCCTGCAGCTTCTTGCTGCCGCCCTCGCCGGGTTCCGCGTACGCGGGCACCGCTCCACCGGCGAACACCAGCGCGACGGCGGCGACGAGAGCGAGCAGTGCGCGGCGACCGCGCCGGCTGAGCCTGGTCCTGGGCACGAAAGCGTCCTTCCGTCGACCGCCGGCCCCCGCTGAACCCCTGCGCGGCGGCGTCCCCGCCGGCGCCGATCGGCGGCCTGCTGGCGGAGACCGCCGGTCACGATACCGGAAGCCGTCCCGGTGACCAGCCCCCTGACCGCCCCGCGGCGCCGGTGTCGACGCAGCGTGCCACCACCGTCGCGGAGTGCGCGGATCAGGTGCCGAGCAGGGCGTCGTGCACCTCGGCCCAGACCTCTTCGTTGGCCGCGACGAGCAGGCCGTGGCCCTCGTCCGCCGGGTGGTAGTCGACGCCGTCGAACCGGCGGGCGACGCCGCCGGCCGCGCGGACCAGCAGGGCGCCCGGGGCATGGTCCCACGGCAGGGTGCGCCAGAAGAGGGCGAACTGCTGCTCCCCAATGAGGATGTCCAGGTACTCCCGGCCGGCGCAGTGCTGGCCGGGCAGCAGCTCACCGAGCCGCCGACCACCGGCACGGACCCGATCCCGGGTGTCCGGCGGCAGGAACCGGGTCATCGCGGCGCCGCGCAGCTCGCCCGGTCGCGGCACGGAAGCGGTGTCGCCCACCGGCCGGCCGTTGAGCAGGGTGCCGTCGTCGGCCCGGCCGCTGGCCAGGATCCCGCCCAGCGGGTCGAGGATCCAGCCGGCGACCGGCCGCCCCTCGGTCAGCAGCGCCACCATCAGCGCGAACGGCCGGCGGCCGGCGGCGAAGTTGGCCGTGCCGTCGACCGGGTCGACCAGCCAGACGTCTCCGCCGTCGCGCAGGTGCCGCAGCAGCCCCGGGTCGTCGGCGACGCCCTCCTCGCCGACCACCAGCGAGCCCGGCAGCAGCTGGCGCAGCCCAGCGGCGATCAGCTCCTCGGCGCGGCGGTCCGCGACGGTGACGATCTCACCGGGCGCCTTCTCCGAGACGTCGGCGTCGTCGAGCTTGCGGAAAAGCGGCAGCACGACCTGGTCGGCGGCCTCCCGGAGCAGGTCACCGACGTCGTCGAGCAGGGCGTCAGCCACGCGGCGGCAGCTTGACCACGCTGACGAAGAACTCGTCGATCTGGCGGACCACCGAGATGAAGCGCTCGAAGTCCACCGGCTTGGTCACGTAGGCGTTGGCGTGCAGCTGGTAGCTGCGCAGGATGTCCTCGTCGGCCTGCGAGGTGGTGAGCACCACGACCGGGATCCGACGCAGCTCCTCGTCCTTCTTGATCTCTTCCAGCACCTCCCGGCCGTCCCGGCGGGGCAGGTTGAGGTCGAGCAGGATCAGGTCGGGCGTCACGGCGTCGGCGTACTGGCCCTCCTGCCGCAGGTAGGCGAGCGCCTCGGCGCCGTCGGACACGACGGTGAGCCGGTTGCGCAGCTTGTGCTCCTCGAACGCCTCCTGGGTCATCAACACGTCACCCGGATCGTCCTCCACGAGCAGGACCTCGATCGGGCTCTTGCCGTCCGCCGGCGCGGTCATCCCACCGTCTCCCTCATGTCACCCGTTCTACCGCCTTCCGGGGATCCGTCGGCCCGGTCCGGCCGGTCCGCCCCGGCGGACTGCTCCGGGGGCGTTGCCGGCGTCTCATCCGAGGGCGCGGAGTCGCCGGTCGCGACACCGGCCGCAGCCGCCTGCGGCGACTCCGGCGAGTCGGCGGCGGCTGCTGCCTCGACGTCCTCCGGCAGCGCCGGCAGGGTGAACCGGATGGTGGTGCCCTCCGGCACGTCCGTGTCCACCCAGACCCGGCCGCCGTGGTATTCCACGATCTTCTTGGCGATGGCCAGGCCGATGCCGGTGCCCGGATACGCGTCCTTCGAGTGCAGCCGCTGGAAGATCACGAAGATCTTGTCGGCGAACTCGGGCTCGATCCCGATGCCGTTGTCCTGGCAGCTGATCTCCCACTCGGCACCGACCAGCCGCGCCGAGACGTGCACCTTCGGCGGCACGTCCGGACGGCGGAACTTGATCGAGTTGCTGACCAGGTTGGCCAGCAGGTTGGTGAGCAACGGCTCCTCGCCACGGATCACCGGCAGCTCGGTCCAGGTCAGTTCGGCGTCGGCGTACTGCCGGGCGGCCTCGGTCTGGCCCGCCACGTCGCCCATCACCTTGTTCAGGTCGACCTCGCTGAAGCCGGTGGTGAGCCGGCCGATCCGGGAGAACGCCAGCAGGTCGTTGATCAGACGCTGCATCCGCTGCGCGCCGTCCACCGCGAAGGCGATGTACTGGTCGGCCCGCTCGTCGAGCTGACCGGCGTAGCGGCGCTGCAGCAACTGACAGAAGCTGGCGACCTTGCGCAGCGGCTCCTGGAGGTCGTGCGAGGCGACGTACGCGAACTGCTCCAGGTCACGGTTGGACCGGGTCAGCTCCTCGGCCTGCTTCTGGAGCTGACTGTTGACCCACTCGATGCGCTCGCGGGCCTCCCGCACCTCGGCCAGGTCGGAGGCGATCTTCTGGCGCATCGCGTCCACGTCCGCGCCGAGTTGGACGAACTCCGGCGGGCCGGTGATGGCGATGCCGTGCTGGTAGTCGCCCTTGGCGACCTCGCGGACCTGGTCGGCGAGCCCGACCAACGGCCGGACCACCATCCGGTCCAGCGAGAGCAGCAGCACCGCGCCGGCCACGACCACCACCAACGCGGCGACGATCAGCAGCACCACCAGCACGTTGCTGCTGTTGCGTACGTCGTCCGCGGACTGCTCCCGGGCCGTCAGGATCTCCGCCTGGAGGTCCTCGATCGCCGCCCGGACCTGATCGAACTGCTGCCGGGCCCGTTCGGTGACCAGTGCCTGGCCCGCGCTGGTGCCGCTCTGCTCGGTGGTGGTGATCACCGGCACCGCCACCGACTGCCGCCACTGCTCGGCCCGCTCCTCGACGATCCGCAGCTCCTGGCCGACCTGCGGGTAGTTGTCGAGCAGCGCCCGCATCGCGGCGACGACGTTCTTCTCCTGGTCGAGCCCCGCCTGGTACGGGGTGAGGTCGTTCGGGTCGCCGCTGACCGCGTACCCGCGGACCGCCGTCTCCTGGTCGAGCACCGCGTTGAGCAGCTCCTGCGACTGCACCCGCAGCGGGCCGGTCTCGTTCAGGATGGCGTCGATCTGGGTGCGGTTGCGGGCGGCCATAGCCGCCTCGGCCGCAGCCAGGCCGATCAGCAGCATGCCCACGACGGCGAGCAGGGTGATGACCCGGCGGCGCAGACTCCAGGTGTTGACCACCGGCGTCACCGGCCACCGCCACGGCTGACCAGCAGCATGGCCACGTCGTCAGCGAGCGGGCCACCGTTGATCTGCTCGGCTCTGCCGACCAACCAGGCCGGCAGGTCCGGCAGTGCCACCTCGCGGTTGGCCGGCTCGTCGAGCAGCCCACTCAGACCCGGCACGTCGAGCCTTTCGTTGCCGGCGCCCACCCGTCCCTCGATCAGGCCGTCGGTGTACATCAGCAGGGACCAGTCATCGGTGTCGAACTCCAGGTCGTAGGCGATCGGCCGGCGGGGTCGTACGCCCAGCAGCAGGCCACCGGGCGCGGGCACCGGAGCGACCCGGCCGTTGGTGAGCAGCAGCGGCGGCGGATGCCCGGCGAGCCGGACGGTGGCCCGGTTGGCGTCCAGGTCCAGTCGGGCGGTGGCCACCGTCGCGAAGATCTCCTGGAGACGGCGCTCGCTCATCAGCACCTGCTCCAACGCGGGCAGCACCTCGTCGTCCGGCACCTTGGCCAGCACCAGGGCCCGCCAGGCGACCCGCAGTTCCACGCCGAGCGCGGCCTCGTCCACGCCGTGCCCGCAGACGTCCCCGACGATCAGGTCGATACGGTCCGGACTCGTCTGCACCACGTCGAAGAAGTCCCCGCCGATCAGCGCGGCGTGCCGGCCCGGCCGGTAGAAGGTGTGCACGGCCACCTGGTCGGTCGACATCAGCGGCTGGGGCAGCAGGCCGCGCTCGAGCCGAGCCGACTCGGCCTGGCGCAGCTCGACCTCGCGCAGCCGGCGGGCGTTCACGTCGGCGCGTTTGCGCTCCACCGCGTAGCGCAGCGCCCGGGTCAGCAACACCCCGTCGACCTGGCCCTTGACCAGGTAGTCCTGCGCGCCCTCGGCGACGGCCACGATGCCCAGGTGCTCGTCCGAGCGGCCGGTCAGCACGCAGACGGCGGCGCCACTGGACATCTCCAGCACCTGACGCAGCCCGTCCAGCCCCTGCGCGTCCGGCAGGCCCAGGTCGAGCAGGACGCAGTCGATGTCGGTCATCCGCTGCCGCGCCTCGCTGAGGCTGCTGGCGACCAACAGCTCGATCATCGAGTTCGTCTCGGCGAGCAGCTCACCGACCAGGAAGGCGTCGCCCTCGTCGTCCTCCACCAGCAGCACCCGCAACCGCTCACCCGGCGGCAGGTTGGCGTGCCGCGACAGGCCGCCGTGCGGGTAGGGCACAACGGGGGAACCGGCCGTGCCGACTCCCCGGTACGGCCGGGTCACCGCCGCGAGACGCGGGAGTTCGCTGGTGATGTCGGGCTCCTTCCGAGTGCCCTGCTGATCCTGTATTAGACAACGGTCGCACACAACACGACGGCCTCGGCGCGGCAGGGGATGGGCCGCATCACTGCCCGCCGAAGGACAAACCGGGCGCGACGGACGCTCGGGCGTCCGGCCGTCCCACCCGGCCACTGCCCGACCGGCCGTCCCACCCGGGGCTGCCGGAGGGCAGGATGATGCCACCCCAGGCCCCACCATCCCCGAGGAGTTCCCGTGGGCGCACCTCCCACCCCCGCCACGACCGGCGCGCCGGTCGTGGCGGGGGTGGGAGGTGCGCCCACGGGAACTCCTCGGGGATGGTGGGGCCTGGGGTGGCATCATCCTGCCCTCCGGCAGCCCCGGGTGGGACGGCCGGTCGGGCAGTGGCCGGGTGGGACGGCCGGACGCCCGAGCGTCCGTCGCGCCCGGTTTGTCCTTCGGCGGGCAGTGATGCGGCCCATCCCCTGCCGCGCCGAGGCCGTCGTGTTGTGTGCGACCGTTGTCTAATACAGGATCAGCAGGGCACTCGGAAGGAGCCCGACATCACCAGCGAACTCCCGCGTCTCGCGGCGGTGACCCGGCCGTACCGGGGAGTCGGCACGGCCGGTTCCCCCGTTGTGCCCTACCCGCACGGCGGCCTGTCGCGGCACGCCAACCTGCCGCCGGGTGAGCGGTTGCGGGTGCTGCTGGTGGAGGACGACGAGGGCGACGCCTTCCTGGTCGGTGAGCTGCTCGCCGAGACGAACTCGATGATCGAGCTGTTGGTCGCCAGCAGCCTCAGCGAGGCGCGGCAGCGGATGACCGACATCGACTGCGTCCTGCTCGACCTGGGCCTGCCGGACGCGCAGGGGCTGGACGGGCTGCGTCAGGTGCTGGAGATGTCCAGTGGCGCCGCCGTCTGCGTGCTGACCGGCCGCTCGGACGAGCACCTGGGCATCGTGGCCGTCGCCGAGGGCGCGCAGGACTACCTGGTCAAGGGCCAGGTCGACGGGGTGTTGCTGACCCGGGCGCTGCGCTACGCGGTGGAGCGCAAACGCGCCGACGTGAACGCCCGCCGGCTGCGCGAGGTCGAGCTGCGCCAGGCCGAGTCGGCTCGGCTCGAGCGCGGCCTGCTGCCCCAGCCGCTGATGTCGACCGACCAGGTGGCCGTGCACACCTTCTACCGGCCGGGCCGGCACGCCGCGCTGATCGGCGGGGACTTCTTCGACGTGGTGCAGACGAGTCCGGACCGTATCGACCTGATCGTCGGGGACGTCTGCGGGCACGGCGTGGACGAGGCCGCGCTCGGCGTGGAACTGCGGGTCGCCTGGCGGGCCCTGGTGCTGGCCAAGGTGCCGGACGACGAGGTGCTGCCCGCGTTGGAGCAGGTGCTGATGAGCGAGCGCCGTCTCCAGGAGATCTTCGCGACGGTGGCCACCGCCCGACTGGACCTGGACGCCAACCGGGCCACCGTCCGGCTCGCCGGGCATCCGCCGCCGCTGCTGCTCACCAACGGCCGGGTCGCTCCGGTGCCCGCGCCCGGTGGCCTGCTGCTGGGCGTACGACCCCGCCGGCCGATCGCCTACGACCTGGAGTTCGACACCGATGACTGGTCCCTGCTGATGTACACCGACGGCCTGATCGAGGGACGGGTGGGCGCCGGCAACGAAAGGCTCGACGTGCCGGGTCTGAGTGGGCTGCTCGACGAGCCGGCCAACCGCGAGGTGGCACTGCCGGACCTGCCGGCCTGGTTGGTCGGCAGAGCCGAGCAGATCAACGGTGGCCCGCTCGCTGACGACGTGGCCATGCTGCTGGTCAGCCGTGGCGGTGGCCGGTGACGCCGGTGGTCAACACCTGGAGTCTGCGCCGCCGGGTCATCACCCTGCTCGCCGTCGTGGGCATGCTGCTGATCGGCCTGGCTGCGGCCGAGGCGGCTATGGCCGCCCGCAACCGCACCCAGATCGACGCCATCCTGAACGAGACCGGCCCGCTGCGGGTGCAGTCGCAGGAGCTGCTCAACGCGGTGCTCGACCAGGAGACGGCGGTCCGCGGGTACGCGGTCAGCGGCGACCCGAACGACCTCACCCCGTACCAGGCGGGGCTCGACCAGGAGAAGAACGTCGTCGCCGCGATGCGGGCGCTGCTCGACAACTACCCGCAGGTCGGCCAGGAGCTGCGGATCGTCGAGGAGCGGGCCGAGCAGTGGCGGCAGTCGGTGGCGGTGCCGGTGATCACCACCACCGAGCAGAGCGGCACCAGCGCGGGCCAGGCACTGGTCACCGAACGGGCCCGGCAGCAGTTCGATCAGGTCCGGGCGGCGATCGAGGACCTCCAGGCGGAGATCCTGACGGCCCGGGAGCAGTCCGCGGACGACGTACGCAACAGCAGCAACGTGCTGGTGGTGCTGCTGATCGTCGCCGCGTTGGTGGTGGTCGTGGCCGGCGCGGTGCTGCTGCTCTCGCTGGACCGGATGGTGGTCCGGCCGTTGGTCGGGCTCGCCGACCAGGTCCGCGAGGTCGCCAAGGGCGACTACCAGCACGGCATCGCCATCACCGGCCCGCCGGAGTTCGTCCAACTCGGCGCGGACGTGGACGCGATGCGCCAGAAGATCGCCTCCGACCTGGCCGAGGTGCGGGAGGCCCGCGAGCGCATCGAGTGGGTCAACAGTCAGCTCCAGAAGCAGGCCGAGGAGCTGACCCGGTCCAACCGTGACCTGGAGCAGTTCGCGTACGTCGCCTCGCACGACCTCCAGGAGCCGCTGCGCAAGGTCGCCAGCTTCTGTCAGTTGCTGCAGCGCCGCTACGCCGGTCAGCTCGACGAGCGGGCCGACCAGTACATCGCCTTCGCGGTGGACGGCGCGCAGCGGATGCAGCGTCTGATCAACGACCTGCTGGCGTTCTCCCGGATCGGCCGGCTCACCACCGGCTTCAGCGAGGTCGACCTGAACAAGGTGATGGGCGACGTGGCGGGCCAGACCGAGGCCGCCCGGCAGTACGCCGACGCCGAACTGACCTGGACCGAGCTGCCGGTGATCCGTGGCGAGGAGCCGTTGCTCACCAACCTGCTGGCCAACCTGGTCAGCAACTCGATCAAGTTCCGCCGTCCGGACGTGCCGCCGAAGGTGCACGTCTCGGCGCGGCTGGTCGGTGCCGAGTGGGAGATCAGCTGCCAGGACAACGGCATCGGGATCGAGCCCGAGTTCGCCGACAAGATCTTCGTGATCTTCCAGCGGCTGCACTCGAAGGACGCGTATCCGGGCACCGGCATCGGCCTGGCCATCGCCAAGAAGATCGTGGAATACCACGGCGGCCGGGTCTGGGTGGACACGGACGTGCCGGAGGGCACCACCATCCGGTTCACCCTGCCGGCGCTGCCGGAGGACGTCGAGGCAGCAGCCGCCGCCGACTCGCCGGAGTCGCCGCAGGCGGCTGCGGCCGGTGTCGCGACCGGCGACTCCGCGCCCTCGGATGAGACGCCGGCAACGCCCCCGGAGCAGTCCGCCGGGGCGGACCGGCCGGACCGGGCCGACGGATCCCCGGAAGGCGGTAGAACGGGTGACATGAGGGAGACGGTGGGATGACCGCGCCGGCGGACGGCAAGAGCCCGATCGAGGTCCTGCTCGTGGAGGACGATCCGGGTGACGTGTTGATGACCCAGGAGGCGTTCGAGGAGCACAAGCTGCGCAACCGGCTCACCGTCGTGTCCGACGGCGCCGAGGCGCTCGCCTACCTGCGGCAGGAGGGCCAGTACGCCGACGCCGTGACGCCCGACCTGATCCTGCTCGACCTCAACCTGCCCCGCCGGGACGGCCGGGAGGTGCTGGAAGAGATCAAGAAGGACGAGGAGCTGCGTCGGATCCCGGTCGTGGTGCTCACCACCTCGCAGGCCGACGAGGACATCCTGCGCAGCTACCAGCTGCACGCCAACGCCTACGTGACCAAGCCGGTGGACTTCGAGCGCTTCATCTCGGTGGTCCGCCAGATCGACGAGTTCTTCGTCAGCGTGGTCAAGCTGCCGCCGCGTGGCTGACGCCCTGCTCGACGACGTCGGTGACCTGCTCCGGGAGGCCGCCGACCAGGTCGTGCTGCCGCTTTTCCGCAAGCTCGACGACGCCGACGTCTCGGAGAAGGCGCCCGGTGAGATCGTCACCGTCGCGGACCGCCGCGCCGAGGAGCTGATCGCCGCTGGGCTGCGCCAGCTGCTGCCGGGCTCGCTGGTGGTCGGCGAGGAGGGCGTCGCCGACGACCCGGGGCTGCTGCGGCACCTGCGCGACGGCGGAGACGTCTGGCTGGTCGACCCGGTCGACGGCACGGCCAACTTCGCCGCCGGCCGCCGGCCGTTCGCGCTGATGGTGGCGCTGCTGACCGAGGGGCGGCCGGTCGCCGGCTGGATCCTCGACCCGCTGGGCGGGATCCTGGCCAGCGGCCGGGCCGACGACGGCACCCTGCTCAACGGCCGGCCGGTGGGCGACACCGCTTCCGTGCCGCGACCGGGCGAGCTGCGCGGCGCCGCGATGACCCGGTTCCTGCCGCCGGACACCCGGGATCGGGTCCGTGCCGGTGGTCGGCGGCTCGGTGAGCTGCTGCCCGGCCAGCACTGCGCCGGCCGGGAGTACCTGGACATCCTCATTGGGGAGCAGCAGTTCGCCCTCTTCTGGCGCACCCTGCCGTGGGACCATGCCCCGGGCGCCCTGCTGGTCCGCGCGGCCGGCGGCGTCGCCCGCCGGTTCGACGGCGTCGACTACCACCCGGCGGACGAGGGCCACGGCCTGCTCGTCGCGGCCAACGAAGAGGTCTGGGCCGAGGTGCACGACGCCCTGCTCGGCACCTGATCCGCGCACTCCGCGACGGTGGTGGCACGCTGCGTCGACACCGGCGCCGCGGGGCGGTCAGGGGGCTGGTCACCGGGACGGCTTCCGGTATCGTGACCGGCGGTCTCCGCCAGCAGGCCGCCGATCGGCGCCGGCGGGGACGCCGCCGCGCAGGGGTTCAGCGGGGGCCGGCGGTCGACGGAAGGACGCTTTCGTGCCCAGGACCAGGCTCAGCCGGCGCGGTCGCCGCGCACTGCTCGCTCTCGTCGCCGCCGTCGCGCTGGTGTTCGCCGGTGGAGCGGTGCCCGCGTACGCGGAACCCGGCGAGGGCGGCAGCAAGAAGCTGCAGGACGCGCTGGAGCTGACCGCCAAGGGTCACATCGAGGCGAAGGCCAAGCTGAACAACTCCAAGCGTCGGCAGACGGCGCTCACCGCCGAGCTGAAGAGCGTCGAGGGCCGGCTGGTGGGGCTCACCGCCCAGGTGGGCGAGGTGGCCGCGCAGTCGTACCGCGCGGGTCGGCTCACCCCGGTGTCGATGCTGCTCAACTCCGCCGACCCGCAGATGTTCCTGCAACGCGCGGCCGACCTTGACCTGATGGCCCAGCGCGACGGCAAGCGGCTGCGCACCCTGACCGACGCCCGGCAGCAGGCGCAGCAGGCCAAGCTCGCCATCGACGCGGAGGTCCGCGAGCAGGCGAAGCAGCTCGCCGTGATGGCGAAGAAGAAGAAGGAGGCCGAGGCGGCGCTCGCCGAGGTCAGCTCGGGCAGCAGCAACGGCTTCAGCGGCGGCAGCTCCGCCTCGGCGAAGCCGGCGCCGCGCAACTCGGACGGATCGTGGCCGTCGGAATCCTGCTCCGTGAAGGACCCGACCACGTCCGGCTGTATCACCCCGCGCACCCTCAACGCCCTGAAGCAGACCCAGGCGGCCGGATACAAGCGGCACGTCTCGTGCAAACGCAGCGGCGGCGGTGGCGAGCACCCGAAGGGACGGGCCTGCGACTTCGCGGCCGCCACCAACGGCTTCGAGGACCGCAACGCGACCGGCGGCGACAAGGCGTACGGGGACAGCCTGGCCGCCTGGCACGTGCGCAACGCCGACCGGCTGGGTGTGCTCTACGTGATCTGGTACAGGCAGATCTGGCATCCCGGCACCGGGTGGCGCTCGTACAGCGGCAGCGGCAGCCCGGCCGCGAGCCACACGAACCATGTTCATCTCTCGATGTACTGACCCGCAGCACCAGGTTGGCTGCGTACCATCGCGACGATGAGCTCCCCACCGTCCGATGTAGCGGCCCCGCCGGCTTCCCCGGCCTCGCCCGTGCCGGTCACCGGCCGGGCGCTGCCCAACGGCCTGGCCGCGTTCCTGGTCTTCTTCTCCAGCGGCGCCGTGCTGGTGCTGGAGACCGTCGCGCTGCGCCTGGTCGGCCCCTACGTCGGGGTGACCCTCCAGGTGACCAGTTCGGTGATCGGCATCGCGTTGGCCGCGATCGCGTACGGGGCGTGGTCCGGCGGCTGGCTGGCTGACCGGCGCGACCCGCGGGGTCTGCTGGCGCCGGCGCTGGTGCTGGCCGGCATCGCCACCGCGATCACCCTGCCCGTGGTCCGGTACGCCGGTGAGGTGCTGCGCGGCGGTGCCGCCAGCGCCATCCTGTTGCTGGTGGCGCTGGCCGTGTTCGTGCCGGCGGCGCTGCTCGCCGCGGTCACCCCGCTGGTCGTGAAGCTTCAGCTCGCCGACCTGCGCCGGACCGGCCAGGTGGTCGGCCGGCTCTCCGGGATCGGCACCCTGGGCGGCATCACCGCCACGCTGCTCACCGGCTTCGTGCTGGTCGCCGCGCTGCCCAGCACGGTGATCCTGCTGGCGCTGGCGGTGGCGCTCGGGCTGGCCGGCATCGGCCTCGGCTGGTACCTGCGCCGGCAGTCGCGCACCCAACTGCCCGGTCCGGCCCGGACCCGGGCCGCGCTGGCGGTGCTCGGCCTGGTCGGAGCGGGGCTGACCACCGTCGCGCCGAACCCGTGCGACATCGAGACGGCGTACCACTGCGCCCGGGTGACGGCGGACCCGGACCGGCCCAGCGGGCGGACGTTGCTGCTCAACTCGGCCCAGCACTCGTATGTGGACCTGACCGACCCGAAGCACCTGGAGTACGCGTACACGAAGTGGATCGGCGCGGTCGCCGACGTGTTCGCGCCGGCCGGGCAGCGGTTGGACGCGCTGCACCTGGGCGGCGGCGGGTTCACCGTGCCGCGCTACCTGAGCGCCACCCGGCCGGGCACCGACAACGTGGTGTTCGAGATCGACGGCGGGCTGGTCGAGCTGGGCGAGCGCGAGTTGGGCGTACGCCCGGGGCCGGAACTGCGGGCGGAGGTGGGCGACGCCCGGATGCTGGTCGTCGGTGAGCCGACCGACAGCCGCGACCTGGTGGTCGGTGACGCGTTCGGCCACCTGGTGGTGCCCTGGCACCTGGCCACCCGCGAGATGGCCGCCGAGGTCCGGCGGGTGATTCGCCCGGGTGGGGTGTACGTGCAGAACGTCATCGACTACCCGCCGCTGCGGTTCATCCGCGCCGAACTGGCCACGGTGGCGGCCGAGTTCGCGCACGTCGCGTTGATCGCCCCGCCGGAGGCGCTCGCCGAGGAGCAGGGCGCGAACTTCCTCATCGTCGCCTCCGACGCGCCGCTGCCGGTGGCCGCCGTCCGCGCCCGGCTGGACGAGGTTGACCGGGGGGTCAGCCTGCTCTCCGGCGCGGACCTGACGGACTTCACCGGGGACGCGCTGGTGCTGACCGACGACTTCGCGCCGGTGGATCAGCTGCTCGCCACCGCCTGATCGGGTGACATTTGGGACCGAATTCGATACCTGAGGTGTAGTCGGGCCGCCACTGGGCAACAACGGCCACCATGGGCGGTGGGGACCGGAACGGCGCGCAACTCCTCGATGAGCGGTACCGGCTGATCGAGCAGCTCGGCGCGGGCGGCATGTCGGTGGTCTGGCGGGGCTACGACGAGGTGCTCGGCCGGCAGGTCGCGGTGAAGGTGCTCGCGTCCCGGCTGGCCAGCGACCGGGCCTTCCGGCACCGGATCCGCATCGAGGCGCAGGCCGCCGCGCGGCTCTGCCACCCGAACATCACCAACGTGTACGACTACGGGGAGTCCGTGCGGGCCGGCCTCACCGTGCCGTACGTGGTGATGGAGCTGGTCGACGGCGGTTCCCTGGCCGGCCGGCTGGGCCGGGAGGGGCGGCTGCCGTGGCGGGAGGCGGTGACCATCGGCGCGGAGGTCAGCTCGGCGCTGGCCACCGCGCACGCCCGGGGCGTGGTGCACCGGGACGTCACCCCGGGCAACGTGATGCTCACGTCGACCGGGGTCAAGGTGGTCGACTTCGGCATCTCCGCGCTGGTGGGCGAGAGCGAGAAGGGCCCGGACGGGGCGCTGCTGGGCACACCCGCCTACCTCGCGCCGGAGCGGCTGGACAACGGTCAGGTCTCCCCGGCCACCGACGTGTACGCCGTCGGGCTGCTGCTCTACCGGATGCTCACCGGCCGGCTGCCCTGGCAGGCGAGCACGACCACACAGATGCTGCGCGCGCACATGTACAACGACCCCGACCCGATGCCGGAGGTGCCGGGGCTGCCCGACGAGGTGACCGACCTGGTGCGGCGCTGTCTGGCCAAGCAGCCCGGGGAACGGCCGACCACCGCCGAAGTGGCCGGTACCCTCGCCGACGCGGCCGGAATGCTGGCGGCGGTGCCGGTCTCGCCGGCCGCCGGGCCGCTCGACGCGGCCGCGCTGGCCAACGCGGGCACCACGATCCTGCCCTGGTCGGCGGAGACCGACGCGTTGCCGCTGTCCCGTACCCGTAACCGAAGCAGGCGGGTGACCAGACGCCGGCGGGTCGAGGCCGGGGTGGCCGCCGCAAGCCTGCTCGCGGTCACCGGCGCTCTGTGGGGGGTCACCTCGCGCAGCCCGGCCAGCGGCGGGGACCAGCCGCCGACCGAGGCCCGGATGGGTCTGCCGAAGGCGGCGCCCTGCGAGGTGGCGTACGCACTGCGCGCGGACTCCGGCAAGGACTTCGCCGCCGAGCTGACCCTGACGAACACCGGCGGCAGCGCGCTTCGTGACTGGACGATGAGCTTCACCTTCCCCGGTCAGCAGACGGTGACGAAGGCGGAGCCGACCTCGGTGCACCAGCAGGGCCGCACGGTGCTGATCCGGCCGGCGGCCCAGCGCACCACCCTGGCGCCCGGCGAGGCCGAGAAGCTCACCCTGACGGGGAGGTACAGCGGGGCGAACCCGCTGCCGGTGGAGTTCCGGCTCGGCGACGCGACCTGCGGGGTACGGGTCTCCGGGGTGGCCGGCAGCACGCCGTCCACCGCCCCGACGAGCAAGGCCGCCACGACGAGCAAGGCCGCCACGACGAAGGCCCCGCCCAGGGCGGCGACGGTCCGGGGCGGCTCCGGTGGATCCGGCTCGGGTGGGTCCGGGCCGGGCAGCGCCCCGAAGGCCAAGCCCGAGAAGCCCGGCAAAGGCAAGGGGCCGGGTGGTGGTTCGGGAAAAGGGGGAAAGTGACCAAGGGTGAGGGGAGGGGGCACGGCGGCGGGAAGAAGTGACCCGGCTCAGCGCAGCCCCGCGAACCGTTGCACCTGGTCGATCCCGCCCTCCACCACCAGCAGCCCACCCTCGAGGAGTTTGGTGCTGTCCGACGCGTACCGGAAGCGCTCGCCCGGCAGCTTGGCGCCGATAACCCGGACCTCGTAGCGCTCGTCCGGGCGCAGGTCGAGCACGGTGCGACCGACCAGGGACTCCGGCACGCGGACGGTGGCGATCGCGAAGTCGTCGTCGAACTCGATGAAGTCGAGCAGCCGGCTGACGATCAGGTGTGCCACCCGGTCGCCCGTCTCCGCCTCCGGAAAGATCACGTGGTGCGCGCCCACCGACGAGAGAATCTTGGCGTGCTTCTGCGAGGTGGCCCGGGCCCAGATCTGCGACAGACCCAGCTCGACCAGCGCCAGCACGGTGAGCACGCTCGCCTCCACCGAGGCGCCGATGGCCACCACCGCCCGCTCGAAGCTCGCGACGCCGAGCTGTCGCAGCGCCCCCTCCTCGGTCGAGTCGGCCTGGACCACCCGGTCGAGCTGGTCGGACCAGCGCTGCACCCGGTCCGGGTTGTGGTCGATGGCCAGCACCTCGCGGTCCATCCGGGTCAGTGACCGGGCCAGTTGGCTACCGAACCGGCCCAGCCCGACCACCACGACGCCGCTGCCGTTCGCTCGCCTAGCCGACACCTCGCCCCTCCTCGCTGCTAGCCGACAATGGGTTGTTCCTGGGGATAGCGGTAGAGCCGGCGTCGGGTGTTCAACGCGATCGCCGACCCGAGGGTGAGCGGCCCGACCCGGCCGATGAACATCAGCACGGTGAGGGTCAGTTGGCCGCTGGCCGGCAGCGTGCCGGCGAGCCCGATGGTCAGCCCGGTGGTGCTGAACGCGGACGTGACCTCGAACAGGGCGGCGAAGAAGCGGACGCCCTCGGTGAGCAGCAGCAGGATCATCGTGCCGGCCGTGACCAGCGCGACGCTGAGCAGCGACACCGTGATGGCCTGCCGCTGGCTGGCGGTGGCCACCCGGCGGCGCCCGACTTTCACGTCGGGCTCGCCCCGCAGCTCGGCCCAGATGGTGAACGCCAGCAGGAAGAACGTGGAGACCTTGATCCCGCCGGCCGTGCTGGCGCTGCCGCCGCCGATGAACATGAGCACGATCAACAGCGGGTAGCTCTCCTCCTGGAGCGCGGCGATGTCCAGGACGCTGAAGCCGCCGGTGCGGCTCAACGCGATCTGCGTGAACGACGCGAGCATCTTGCCGCCGACGTCGTACGAGCCGATGGTGCCGACGTTGGTCCACTCGGCGGCGAGCAGCCCGGCGGAGCCGAGCAGCAGCAGCGCGGCACTGCCCCAGATGGTCAGCTTGGTGGCCACCGCCCAGCGCACCGGCCGACGCCACTCGCGGGCCGCCTCGAACAGGGCGGGAAACCCGAGCCCACCGACGATCGCGCCGAACGCCAGCGGGAGAGACACCCACGGATCACGGTCGAATGCCAGCAGGCCTTCGGAGTAGAGCGCGAAGCCACCGTTGTTGAACGCCTGGACGGCGTGGAAGACGCCCGACCAGAGGGCTCGCCCGAGTGGATAGTCGTAGACCAGCCAGAGCCGGCCGGCGACCAGCGCGGTCATCACCGCCTCGCAGGCGAAGACGGTGACCGCGATGCGGCGCAGCAGCCGAGCGACGTCACCGATGCCGAACTCCGCCGTCTCGGCCTGTACCAGAAGCCGGTTGCGCAGCCCGAGCTGGCGGGCCACCACCAGGATGACCAGCGCCGCGACGGTGAGGATGCCGAGGCCGCCGAGCTGGGTGAGCACGGTTATCACCACCAGTCCGCCCCCGGACCAGTAGTTGGGGGTGTCGGTGACCGCCATCCCGGTGACCGACACGGCCGAGGTGGCGGTGAAGAGCGCGGTGACCAGGGGCGGGCGCTGGTGGTCGACGGTCGCCCAACGCGCCATCAGCAGACCGGTGCCGAGCAGGATCGGCACCAGGAACCCGAACGGCACCAGCCGCACGGGGTTGCGGAAATACCGGCGCACCAGACAATCTTCCGTTTTCACGCCAGAGCGGGAGCGGGAACGCCCATTCCGGAGATTCATCTGCTGGCCAGTCATCGACCAACTCCCGGTCAATCCGAGGCGCTCTGCTGAACCGGTTCCCTCAACGACAGGAGACGGCGTTGCGACGTACCCTCTCGACCCTCGGCGTGGCCAGCGCGCTGCTCGCCGCCGCCGTGGCCGTGCCGACCATGGCCGCCGCCGATCCGGTGGCCAGGGCGGACCACGCCCGGGCGAACGACCGGCCGATCGTGATCGGTCACCGCGGCGCCAGCGGCTACCGGCCGGAGCACACCCTGGAGGCGTATCGGCTGGCGATCCGGATGGGCGCCGACTACATCGAGCCGGATCTGGTGTCCACCTCCGACGGCGTGCTGGTCGCCCGGCACGAGAACGAGATCTCGGGTACCACCGACGTGGCCGCCCACCCGGAGTTCGCGGCGCGCAAGGCGACGAAGACCATCGACGGTGTCGCGGTGACCGGCTGGTTCACCGAGGACTTCACCCTGACCGAGCTGAAGACCCTGCGGGCCAAGGAGCGACTGCCGCAGGTGCGGGTGGCGAACACCGCGTTCGACGGCCGCTTCGAGGTGCCCACCCTCCAGGAGGTCATCGACCTGGCCCGGACCGAAGGGCGGGCACGGGGCCGCACCATCGGCATCTACCCGGAGACCAAGCACCCGAGCTACTTCGCCTCGATCGGCCTGGCCCTGGAGGAGCCACTGGTCCGGGTGCTCCGGCAGAACAAGCTGAGCAGTCGCAAGGCGCCGGTCTTCATCCAGTCGTTCGAGACGGCCAACCTGCGCAAGCTCAACCTCATGATCGACGTCAACCTGGCCCAGTTGCTCGACGCCACCGGTCGCCCGTACGACTTCACCGTCGCCGGCGACACCCGCACCTACCAGGATCTGGCCCAGCCGGCCGGGCTGAAGTGGATCGCCGCGTACGCCGACGGCATCGGGGCGAACAAGAACCTGATCGTGCCGCGGGACGCCTCGGGCGCCCTGCTCGCCCCGACCAACGTGGTACGCGACGCGCACCGGGAGCGGCTGCTCGTCCACTCCTGGACGTTCCGCGCGGAGAACCAGTTCCTGCCGGTGGACTTCCGGATCGGCACCGACCCGAACGCGCGCGGCGACATCACCGCCGAGTACGAGCTCTTCCTCGGCCTGGGCCTGGACGGCGTCTTCACCGACCACCCGGACACCGCCGTCGCCGCCCGCGCCGGCCTCGCCACGAGCTGATCTTCCGAGTCGGCCTCGGGCGTAGCTCGCCGAGGCCGAGCGGACTTCGGTCCGGAGCTGATCCGCTCCTAGCCGACCGCCGGGCCGACCACGCCCGGCCCGCACGCTGGCCCGCCGTCCGTCACCCGGACAGCGGGCCAGCGGCACGTCCGGGCGCGCCGCGAAGATCGCGCTTGATCCTGGAAGTAGTGGTGTCGCGGCGCGGCCGAGGCCACTACATCCACGGTCGAGCACGATCGCGAAGGGGGGCGGAGCGGCCTTGCGGCAGCAACTTCCCCGATGTTGCTGTTTCGGTGCGGATCGAGGCAGCAACATCAGGGGGTTGCTGTGATCTTCGCGCTGAGTGGGTCCGGATCGGCCCGGGGAGTGTCAGTGGCGGCGTGCCTTGCCGACGCAAGGTCGGCTGCCCCGCACGCACAGAACATGACTGGCCGACACGCCGCGCAACCCTTCCCATTCGATCTGACAGTTGGACGAGTCAGCCGTGTGGTTGCTCGGCGACGTAGGTGCCGCGGCCGGGCTGGCCGGTGATCAGCTCTCGGTCATGGAGAAGTGAGAGCGCTCGCGAGGCGGTGTTCATGTGCACTTCGTAGGTCTCGGCGAGTTCACGAGTGGAGGGCAGCTTGTCGCCCGGCTTCAGCTCGCCGCTCTTGATCCTCGCGGCGATCTCATTGGCGATGCGGCGGTATGGGGCTTCTGCTGTGGGCATGGTGAGGACTCCGGTCGGTTCGGCGTCTCCGATCATGCCGGCCTACACCAGTTACTGCAACAGGCTGTGGTGTCGTCGCCTCACAGGGTCGACCTACACAAGTATTTGGGGTAGGTTGCTGGCTGTCCGGCTCCGGTTGGTTCGGCAAACCCCTCGGGTCCGGGCGTGAGGTGGGCTCTGCGTCCGTACCGCCGCCGAAAAGGGCTGCGGGCGTGGGGCCGGGCGGTCCGGTGGGCGTCCCCTACCCGCACACCGGACCGCCCTCCAGGGCTGGCAGGACAGAAGAGTCGAGGGTGGTGGCGTGAGCATCGAGAGGCAGCGGTTCGTCGTGCACCTGCCGGTGATGGCCGTCGACCTGCCGGGCGCGCTGCGGTTCGCTCAAGGGATCACCCGGGTGTTGGGCTTCCTCGCCGACGTGGACCGGGCCGAGACGACGGTGTCGGAGGAGGACGCGCAGTGCGTACGTCATCGGGTTTTCTGCGACAACCTGCTCGACGGCCGCCGGCGCTGTCTGCGCCCGGCGGCCCACGACGGACCGTGCGTCTGACCGGCCCTGCGGTGATAGGCGGATGGCGCGGGGCGACACACGGGCGGGGCGGTCCGTGGGGGTACGGGCCATCGAGAGGCCGAGCCCTCCGGTGGCGGTGCGGCCAGTTGTAACGTCCGGCCACCCCCTTCCTGTTACTTGTGTGTTTCGGCCACATAGCTCGTGGGTGACGTCACTTCTAGCGTGAGCCGTCACGAAGAAGTTCTCTCCCTCCGAGTCCTCATGTGGAGTCGCAATGACGGTCCGGACGACGCGGCGGGTGTTCCTCTCCGCCGCCACGATGATGGCCGCGGCGTTGGCCGCCACGGCCTGTGGCAGCCCGCAGGACACCGCCACCGGCGGCGGCGACAGCGCCGCGCCGGTCAAGGTCGGCCTGGTGTACTCCCAGTCGGGTGCCCTGGCCAGCTACGGAAAGCAGTACATCGAGGGGTTCAAGGCGGGGTTGGACTTCGCCACCCAGGGCACCGGCAAGGTCGGTGACCGCAAGATCGAGCTGACCGAGGTCGACGACGCGGGCGACCCGGCCAAGGCGGTCTCCGCGGCGAAGGACCTGATCGGCAAGGGCGCGAAGATCATCGCCGGCTCCACCGCCTCCGGTGTGGCGCTCCAGGTCGCGCCGATCGCGGCGCAGAACAAGGTCCTGTTCATCTCCGGGCCGGCCGCCACCGACGCGGTGACCGGGGCGAACAAGTACACCTTCCGCTCGGGCCGCCAGTCGTACCAGGACGTGGTGACGGCCAAGTCGTTCATCGGCGACCCGGCCGGCAAGAAGGTCGTGGTCTTCGCCCAGGACGGCGCGTTCGGCGACGCGAACGAGGCAGCGGTCAAGACGGTCATCGGCGGCGCGGGCGCCACCGTGAGCAGCGTCCGGGCCCCGGCCAGCGCCACCGAGTTCACCCCGTTCGCCAGCCAGATCAAGACGGCCAAGCCGGATCTGCTCTTCGTCGCCTGGGCGGGCACCACCGCCCCGGCCATGTGGCAGAGCCTCGACCAGCAGGGCGTCCTCTCGACCACCACGGTCGTCACCGGCCTGGACATCCGCGCCTCCTGGCCGACGTTCGGCGCCGCCGGCACGAAGATCTCCTTCCTGTCGCACTACTTCGACGGGGCGAGCGACACCGAGGCGTCCAAGGCGGCCAAGGCGAAGATCCCCGGCGGCACGCTCGACCTGTTCCACCCGGACGGCTTCGCCGCCGCCCAGATGGTGGTCCGCGCGGTGCAGGAGGGTGGGGACGACGTCGACAAGATGGTCACCGCCCTGGAGGGCTGGAGCTTCGACGGGGTCAAGGGCAAGATGACCATCCGGGCCGCGGACCACGCGCTGCTCCAGCCGATGTTCCAGGCCAAGCTGACCGGCAGCGGCACCGCCTTCACGGCGACCGCGCAGAAGAGCCTCACCGGTGACGAGTCCGCGCCGCCGGCCGTGGCCATGAAGGGCTGACCATGCTCGCCACCCGCGGTCTGACCTGGCGGATCGGTGAGGTCGCCATCGTCGACAGCGTCTACCTCGACCTGGCGCCCGGGGAGTTCCTGGGCGTGATCGGGCCGAACGGCGCCGGCAAGACCTCACTGTTCAACCTGATCACCGGCCTGCGCCGGGCCACGGAGGGCCGGATCACCCTGGACGGGCAGGACATCGGGGCGCTTCCGCCGCACCGGCGGGCCCGCCTCGGACTGGGCCGTACCTTCCAGGCGTCGTCGGTCTTCGGCTCGCTCAGCGTGCGGGAGAACGTCCGGCTCGCCGTGCAGGCGCACCGCGGGGGCTCGATGGCACTGTGGCGGCGGGCGGCGGCCGACCGGGAGGTGGCCGCCGCCGCCGACGCGGCGCTCGACCGGGTCGGCCTCGCCCACCGGGGTACGGCGCTGGCCGGCACCCTGGCCCACGGCGAGAAGCGCAAGTTGGAGATCGCCCTGCTGCTCGCCGGCGAACCGCGGGTGATGCTGCTGGACGAACCGATGGCCGGGGTCAGCGCCGAGGACGTGCCCGAGCTGGTCTCGGTGATCAAGTCGTTGACCGGGGACAGCGGCCGGGCGGTGCTGATGGTCGAGCACCACATGGACGTCATCCTGGAGCTGGCCGACCGGATCGCCGTCATGCACCACGGCGCGCTGCTGGCCTGCGACACCCCCGAGACGGTGATGGCCAACCCCACGGTGCAAGAGGCGTATCTCGGAGAGGCGCTATGACCGAGCCGATCCTGAACGTGGAGGACCTGTCGGTCCGGATCTCCGGGCTGCACATCCTCCAGGGCGTGTCCTTCACGGTCGCACCCACCGGCGTGACCGTCCTGCTCGGCCGCAACGGCGTCGGCAAGACCACCACGCTGCGGGCGATCGTCGGCCTCACCCCGCCCGCCGGAGAGGTGCGCGGCACCGTCCGGATGGGCGCGCAGAGCCTGCTGGCCCGCCCCACCCACCGGCTGGTCCGCGGCGGGCTCGGCTACGTGCCGGAGGACCGCTGCGTGTTCGCCGGCCTGACCGTCGCGGAGAACCTGCGGCTGGCCGAGCGGCGCGGCGTCAGCCCGGCGTACGACAAGGTCTTCGCGCTCTTTCCGGAGCTGGACCGGCGCGGACGGCAACGGGCCGGGTCGCTCTCCGGCGGGCAGCAGCAGATGCTCGCGATCGGCCGGGTGCTGCTCAACGACAACCGGCTGCTGCTGGTCGACGAGCCGACCAAGGGGTTGGCGCCGAAGGTGGTGACCGAGGTGGCCGAGGTGCTGGAACGGGTCGCGGAGTCGGTGCCGGTGCTGCTCGTCGAGCAGAACCTGGCGGTGGTCCGGCGGCTCGCCAGGGACGCCGTGGTGCTCGCCGCCGGCAAGGTGGCCTGGACCGGTGACGCGCAGGAGCTGCTGCTGGAGACGGCGCTGACCAGGTCCCTGCTGGGCGTGGGCAGCGGCGAATCGCAGCACGTGGCCGAGCCGGGCCGCGCCGCGGCGGGGAAGGACCAGCACTGATGGGCACCCTGATCCTGTTGACGCTGACCGGGCTCGGCCTGGCGGCGCTGTACTTCCTGGTCGCCTCCGGGCTGTCGCTGGTCTTCGGCCTGGCCGACGTGCTCAACTTCGCGCACGGGCTGTTCCTCGGCGTCGGCGCGTACGCGACCTGGTGGGCGGCGGGCAACCTGCCGGGCGCCGGGTCGGACGGGTTCGGCTTCGTGCTCGCGGTCGTCTTCGGGGTGGCCGCCGGCACGCTGGTCGCGGTGCTGGTCGAGCTGGTGCTGATCCGGCCGCTCTACTCGCGCACCATCGAGCAGGTGCTGGTCACCGTCGGCCTGTCGCTGGCCGGGGTGGCGCTGCTCCAGGCCACGTGGGGCGCCGACGCCCGGCCGTTCCCCCGGCCGGACTGGACCCGGCAGGTCACCGGGATCCTCGGCGCGCAGGTGCCCAACGGTGGCCTGCTGCTGATCATCGCGGCGGTGCTGGTGCTCGGCGCGCTGCTCGCCTTCCTGCGCTGGACCCGGTACGGCCTGGTGATCCGGGCCGGGGTGGAGAACCGGGAGATGGTGACCGCGCTCGGCATCGACGTGCGCAAGGCGTTCACGCTCGTCTTCGCGATCGGCGGGGCGGCAGCCGCGCTCGCCGGCGCGCTCGGTGGGGTCTACTTCGGCACCGTCTCGCCCGGGCAGGGCAGCTCGCTGCTGATCTTCGCGTTCATCGTGGTGGTGATCGGCGGGATGGGCTCGGTGGTCGGCTCCGCGTACGCGGCGGTCGTGGTCGGGCTGGTGCAACAGTTCGTCAACTACTACGGCACGTCCGGGCTGGGCGACATCTGCGTGGTCGGGTTGCTGGCCGTGGTGCTGCTGCTGCGCCCGCAGGGCATCGCCGGAAAGGTGGCAACGGCATGACGAACTCCGTGGTCGACGCGCCCCCGGCGCGGGTGCCCGCCGAGCTGACCCCGCAGCGGGGGCGGTGGCACCGGGTACGCCCGTTCCTGCCGCTGGTCGCGCTGGCCGTCCTCGCGATCCTGCCGTACTCGACGATCTCCCTGCCGGGGATCTTCGAGGGGCCGGTCAACTCGCCCGGCACCCTGCAACTGCTGGCCATCTGCCTGATCTTCGGTGGGCTGGCCGCCGGTTACGACCTGCTCTTCGGCCGTACCGGGATGCTCTCCTTCGGGCACGCGCTCTACTTCGCCGCCGGCGTGTACGGCACGGACATCCTGGTCACCCGGGCCGGGTTGCCACTCTGGCAGGCGGCGCTGCTGACGATCACCGGCGGCACCATCCTCGCGGCGCTGCTCGGCGCGGTGGCGCTGCGTACGGTGGGCATCGCGTTCGCCATGGTCACGCTGGCCTTCGCCCAGGTCGGGGCGATCCTGGTGGCACGGGACTTCGGCGGCCTCACCGGCGGTGAGGAGGGCCTGCCGCTGGACGTGTCCGGGCTGCCCGCCGGGCTGGTCGGGGTGACCAACACGGTCAACCTGTACTGGCTGGCGCTCGCGTACCTGACCCTGGTGGTCTTCGTGGTGCACCGGGTCTCCGGCTCGCCGACCGGGCGGGTCCTGGCCGGGCTGCGGGACGACGAGCGGCGGATCGGCGTGCTCGGGCTGGACCCGTACCGCTACAAGCTGGTGGCGTTCACCCTCGCCGGCGGGCTGGCGTCGGCCGGTGGGGTGGTCTACTGCCTGATCGTCGGCGGGGCGTCACCCCACATCACCTCGTCCGAGTTGACCCTGTCGCTGCTGGTCATGGTGGTGCTGGGCGGGCCGGGCACCCGGTGGGGCCCGGTGCTCGGCGGTGTCCTCTACATGTACCTGGACCACCGGCTCACCGCGTTCGGCACCTCCGAGGCGGTCGACTCCCTGCCAGCCTTTCTCAGCCACCCGCTGAGCCAGCCGCTGTTCGTTCTGGGCACGGTCTTCATCCTGGCGGTCTACTTCTTCCCCGGTGGTCTGACCAGCCTCGCACCCCGCCTGGCCCATCTCCGCCGGAGCCTGCGCACCCGCTCCGACCCCCGCTGATCGTCGACAGGGAGACGGGGTCGCGACCCCCCGTGCGGCCGCGACCCCGTCTCCCTGCTGCGTGGACGGTCAGCCGTTGAGCATCTCGTACGCCACCTTCGGCGCCTGCTGGGCCGCGTTGCCGGTCGGCGCGGCGAGCTTCGGCGCCGAGCCGTAGTCGACGTACTTCACCACGTACGTCCAGGCCTTTGCCTTGCCTGCGGCCGGGACGTCCACGGTGAGCGAGGCGAGGTTGCCGTCGGGGCCGACGACGGCCGTGAACGGGACCTGCCGGGCCGCCTCGCCGAGAGCCGCCACCTCCGCCTCGCCCACCGCCTTGCTGGCCTCACCCTTGGTCAGGTCGACCACGCCGGTGTAGGTGTGGTCCGCCTTCTCCTGCACCGAGGTGGCGGCTTCGATGATCGGGCCGGCGTTGCCGACGTCCACGCCCTCGTACGTCGGAGCGCTTTCGGCGTCGGTCAGCTTGGTGCGGTCCAGCTCCATCCAGCGGCTCGGCAGCTTGGGCAGCCCGGTCAGTCCCTCGGTGCCGGTGAACTTGACCTTCATCCAGAGCTGTTCCTGGACGACCAGGAACGACATCCGGGTGGTGAACCCGTGCTCCGGGTCCTTGACCGCCGCGGTGAGGTCCATGCCCTTCGCAGCCGGGTCCACCACGCCGGAGATGTCCGAGCTGGAGTCCTTGCCGGCGAACCGGAAGGCGCCTTCGGTGCCGTCCGGCACCGCCGCGAGCAACTCCTCCCGGGGGGTCGCGGTCGGGCTGGGGCTGGCCGCGTCGGCGCCGGTACCCGACCCGTCCGCGCCGCAACCGGCGAGCAGGGTGGTCGCGGTGAGGACGCCAACCAGGGCGCTGACGGTCCGTCGGATGGTGCCGGCGCGGCCGGTTCCGTTCGTCATCACTGAATCTCTTTCCTTGACGGTGCCTGGCTTCTGCCGAGACAGAGACTGCCGGGCGGTACGGCGGAACCACTGCCGATATGCTGCGGTCCGACTGCCGTGCACTGCCAAGACGCGGTCAGCGGGGTGTCAGGGAGCGGAAACTCGCATGTCAGGGGAGCTGCGCTTCGAGATTCTCGGGCCTCAGCGGGCCTGGTACGGCGATCGTGACGTCGACCTCGGGCCGGGTAAGCAGCGGGCCGTGCTGGCCGTGCTGCTGCTCGCCGGCGGTCGCCCGGTCACCACCGCACAGGTCGTCGACGCCGTCTGGCCCGAGGAGCCGCCGGCCAACGGCGCGAACGTGGTGCAGAAGTATGTCGCCGGGCTGCGCCGGGTGCTGGAGCCCGAGCGCCCACCCCGCAGTCCCGGTCAGGTGCTGACGCTGACCGACGCCGGCTATCAGCTTCGGGTCGGGCCGGAGGCGGTCGACGCCACCCGGTTCGAGCGGGGGATCCGTCGGGCGGAGCGGCTCCGCGCCGAGGGCCGGGCCGCCGAGGCGGTGACCGAGCTGAAGGCCGCGCTGGAGTTGTGGCGGGGTGACCCGTTCACCGGATTCACCGGGCTCTTCTTCGACTCCGCCCGCCAGCGCTGGATCGAGCTGCGGGCCACCGCCCTGGAGAGCTGGGCCGATCTGGAGCTGCGGCTGGGCCGGCAACGGGAACTCGTGGGCGAACTGAAGGAGTTGGCCGCTGAGTTCCCGCTGCGGGAGCGGCTGCGGCACCAGCTGATGCTGGCCCTGTACCGCAGCGGCCGGCAGGCCGAGGCGCTGGCCGCGTACCGGGAATTCCGCGGGCTGTTGCGCGACGAGTACGGCATCGAGCCGGGTGACGCGCTCCAGGACCTGCACCGCCGCGTCCTGCGCGCCGATCCGGCGTTGTTGCCGCCCACCGCCGTGCCAGTGTCGGATGCAGCCGAGCCGGCACCGACCCCCACC
>NZ_RCVI01000028.1:0-451 GCF_003667455.1 Micromonospora sp. CV4
CAAAAAAACAGTCTTCAAAAATCTGTCCCTGGTCTTCATGGGGTTTGGCCTGCTGTTCTTCGGAATGAAGCTGATCTCGATTTCCTCCCACCACTTTGCGGAAAATCCAATGTTGACGGAGGTCTTCCAAAGTCTGCGTGACAATCCGGGTTATTCACTGCTGATCTCAGTCGTGTTCTGCGCCTTCGTACAAAGCTCGGCAGTGACGATTGGTCTGGCGATGAGTTTGGCGACCGTCAAAGCGATCACCTTCTACGATGCGATGTTGTGGGTGTATGGTGCCAATATCGGAACCACTTCCGTGGCCCTGATTGCAGCGGCTGGCGGCAATTACATCGGCCGACAGGTGGCTTGGGCGCACTTCTTCTATAAAACCTTAAGCGTGGTGATCTTCTACCCGTTTACGCAGATCTTTATCGACTTCCTGATGACGTTTGACACCACTCAGACC
>NZ_RCVI01000026.1:0-449 GCF_003667455.1 Micromonospora sp. CV4
GGGCGTGGACCGCTTCGCCCCGCTCCGGCACGTGATGTCGACCGAGCTGCACACGGTGCCTGCGGACGCCGATCCGCGTACCGGTTTCGACCGGCTCTCGGCCGGGCGGCGGCGGCTCGCCCCGGTGGTGGACGCCGAAGGTCGGCTCGTCGGGGTGCTCACCCGGCAGGGCGCGCTGCGCGCCACGCTCTACAAGCCGGCCGTGGACGACAAGGGCCGGCTGCGGATCGCCGCGGCGGTGGGCATCAACGGCGGCGTGACCGGCAAGGCTGCCGCGCTGCTGGAGGCCGGGGTCGACACCCTGGTCGTGGACACCGCGCACGGGCACCAGGAGCGGATGCTCGCCGCGCTGCGGGCGGTCCGCGCGCTGGACCCGGCGGTTCCGGTCGCGGCCGGCAACGTGGTCACCGCCGAGGGCGTACGCGATCTGATCGAGGCCGGTGCGGACA
>NZ_RCVI01000025.1:0-448 GCF_003667455.1 Micromonospora sp. CV4
GGTCGTCGGCGTCCCGCCGTACACCTCGACTTCGGAGAGCTGTGCGGCCGGCCAGCCTGTGTTGCCGGTGACGCTCACCCGGATGTAGCGGCGGTCACCGGCGGGCAGGCCGATCGAGACGCTGTTGCCCGTGCCGGGGTCGAAGACCCGGCCGGTGGAGGCCGCCAGGGTGGCGTACGACGACCCGTCGGTGGAGCCGAGCACCGACAGGGTCTGGGTACGACGCTCCCAGCCGGCGGGCAGCTTGAGCACCACCCGGTCGACGGGCCGGACCGAGCCCAGGTCGACGGTCACCGACTGCGGGAAGGCGTTGTTGGCGCTCTCCCAGTAGGTGGCCGCGTTGCCGTCCACCGCGTTGGATGCGGCGTAGCTCTGGTTGGTGCTGGTGGCGGTCGCCGGCCGGTTCAGGGCCAGGTTCCCGCCGGCGGGTGGCGGGGTGGTCGGTGGT
>NZ_RCVI01000024.1:0-442 GCF_003667455.1 Micromonospora sp. CV4
GCTCCGCTTTCAGATCAGTCACATCAGCCAAAGGTTTGGTGATGGCACCCTCTGTGGCTTCCACGATCAGCGCCTCACCATTAACAGCAAATTCTGCCGCCGGGAAAAGCACGTTCTGGTTCATGTTGTCGATGCTGTTGGCGACAGAAATTGCGTCATCAGAAACAGAAGGGGCACCCACGATGTATGGCAGGTCCCCGCTGTTACCCGCGGCCGCCACAACAACAGTTCCGCCACGCACCAGATTTTTGATCGCGTGGTTGTACATGATATGAGGATTGCCGTAACCGCTGCCCAAAGACAGATTCACAACGTCCAGTTGTTTTTGGAAAGTCAGATCCCCTGTTGGGTCGGCAGCATATTCAAGGGCCGCGATCACGACCTCATCACTGGTGGAGCCTTTGGCACCGAAAACCTTGATGGCATAAAGATCCGCATCCGG
>NZ_RCVI01000023.1:0-442 GCF_003667455.1 Micromonospora sp. CV4
TTCCTGACGTGGTTTCCGATCTACCTCGTGCAGGACAAGGGAATGTCGATTCTGAAAGTGGGGTTTGTGGCTTCGATTCCGGCGCTGTTTGGCTTTGCTGGCGGCGTACTGGGCGGGCTGTTTTCGGATTATCTGATTGGCCGCTGCTGCACGCTGACTTTTGCGCGTAAGCTGCCCATTGTGCTGGGAATGCTGCTGGCGTCGTCCATCATCCTGTGTACCTACACGGCCAGCACGCCGCTGGTCATTACGCTGATGGTGCTGGCGTTCTTTGGCAAAGGCTTTGGCGCGCTGGGCTGGCCGGTTATCTCGGATGTCGCGCCGAAGGAGATTGTTGGCCTGTGCGGCGGGGTATTCAACGTCTTTGGCAATGTGGCCTCGATCGCCACGCCGCTGGCCGCCGCGACGTGCCCGAGGTCGGCGAGCAGCCCGTCCGACACGT
>NZ_RCVI01000022.1:0-441 GCF_003667455.1 Micromonospora sp. CV4
GGTCGCCCTGCACCGGCAGTACGGCCTGGACGACCCGGTGCTGGTGGAGATGTCCGACACCGGGGCGTACACGGTGCGGGTGATCGACCGCGCGCCGATCGAGGCCGGCATCGGTCTGGCCGCGCTGCCTCCAGACGAGCTGGCCAAGGAGTCGCTCAGCGAGGACGCGCTGACCACCGGCGTCGGCTTCGCGCTGCTCGCCGGTTTCGTCGAGGACCTGCAGGTGCGCCCGGTCGAGGAGGGCATCGGCACCGAGGTCCGGATGGTCTGGCCGGTCGGCCGCTGACCTGAGCAACCACTCACGCAGGCCGCGTTCCCACCCCGGGGACGCGGCCTTGTCGTGCTGGCCGGGCCGTATATCAGATTTCTCCGCATAACACAGCGATGAAGATCATCGAGACACCCGGCACCCTCGGTGTGACCTCGGACACGGCGTGGAGC
>NZ_RCVI01000021.1:0-439 GCF_003667455.1 Micromonospora sp. CV4
GCCGTGCATCGTTGATGAAACCGCCGATCTCGTCAAAGCCGCCGAAGATATCATCAGCGGCGCCGCCTTCGATTACAACCTGCCCTGTATCGCCGAAAAAAGCCTGATCGTCGTCGCCTCCGTCGCTGACCGCCTGATCCAGCAGATGCAGGATTTTGACGCGCTGCTGTTGAGCCGACAGGAGGCCGATACCCTGCGTGCCGTCTGCCTGCCCGACGGCGCGGCGAATAAAAAACTGGTCGGTAAAAGCCCGGCTGCGCTGCTGGCGGCGGCGGGTCTCGCCGTTCCGCCTCGCCCCCCTCGCCTGCTGATAGCCGAGGTGGAGGCGAACGACCCCTGGGTGACCTGCGAGCAGCTGATGCCGGTGCTGCCGATCGTCAGGGTCGCCGACTTTGACAGCGCCCTGGCGCTGGCCCTGCGCATTGAGGAGGGTCTGCAC
>NZ_RCVI01000020.1:0-438 GCF_003667455.1 Micromonospora sp. CV4
TGGTAGGCCTTGCGGTCCCGGACCCGCCACAGCTTGTGCAGATCGCCGGGCATGGAGCCGGCGGCGCAGACGACGACGTCCCTCGAGTCGGACAGTTCGTTGACGCAGCCGAGCACCGTGCCCTGGGTGAGGACGCCGGCGGCGAGCGCGTCGGTGACCTCGGCGGGCGGGTGGTAGGCGGCCTCCACCCGCGCGTCCCAGTCGCGGAACAGCCTCACCTGCCGGTCCCGGTACGCCGGGTCCACGGCATACCCCTGGAGGGCCGCGGCGAGGGCGGTGACGGCCTCGCGGGCGTCCGCCACGACCGGCAGGCCCGCGTGCTTGCCGGCGTCGAACCGGGCGATGTTGATGTTGACAAAGCGGATGCGCGGATCCTGGAAGGCGGTGCGCGAAGCGGTGGTGAAGTCGCTGTAGCGGGTGCCGATGCCGATGACGACG
>NZ_RCVI01000018.1:0-379 GCF_003667455.1 Micromonospora sp. CV4
CATCAAGTCGGCCAACTCATCCACCACGATCACGATATAAGGCAGTGGCTGGTAATAGTACTGATCCAGCTTCGCTTTGCCTTCTTCCAGATCCTGATTGATCTTTTCGTGCTCTTCCACGTCGGCCTTGGAAAGATTGCCGGTCTTTTCGTTGAAGGCTTCAATTTTACCCACACCGAATTTCGACAGGGACTTATAACGTTTTTCCATCTCACGCACCGCCCACTTCAGCGCAGTCGCAGCCTTCTTCGGCTCGGTCACATGCGGAAGCACCAGATGCGGAACGGTCGAGAATGGTGCTAAGTCGACCATTTTCGGGTCAATCAGCACCAAACGCAGCGTTTTCGGTGAGTGTCTGAACAACAGACCCGTGATGATC
>NZ_RCVI01000296.1:0-437 GCF_003667455.1 Micromonospora sp. CV4
GGACTTGGGCCCGAATTCAAATACTCTAAAGCGCTTGATGATACCGTTATTTTATGTCCCTGTTGCTATTGCGTCGTCTTTTGTTTTGTGAACGGTTCCCCAGGGATGTTGGGGAGGTGCATAAATCGAATATACTTTTAAGGGTACGGTGCCTACATTGACGACGTTATGCCATGTCCCGGCTGGTATGACAATGGCATCGCTTGGCCCGACTCGCTTTTGAAAATTCATATTGTCTCTCCGGTTTCCGAACTTCGCAATCCCTTCGCCCTGCTCGATACGGATAACCTGGTCAACATCAGGGTGCATTTCCAAGCCGATATCATCGTTCACACGAATGCTCATCAGCGTAAGCTGCAGATGATTCCCTGTCCAGAAAGCGGTACGGAAGGTATTGTTTTGCTCCGTAACCGCTTCAATATTCACTACTATTGGTA
>NZ_RCVI01000161.1:0-40885 GCF_003667455.1 Micromonospora sp. CV4
GCCGACGTCCGTGAGCACACAGCCCGACGCGGTGGCGGCGGCGACCCGGGCCAACGTCCGGGGCAGGGTGGGCAGCGGACCGCCGAGGAAGACCACGTCCCGGCCGGCCACGGTCTCCTCGAGCGTGTCGGGTGCGGCCACGCCCCGGGCTCGGGCCTGCGCACGGGTCGCCAGGTCGGGATCCCAACCGGCCACGTCCAGGCCGGCGTCGGCCAGGCGCAGCAGCACCGAGCCGCCGATCAGACCGGTGCCGACCACCGCCGCCCGCACTCCGGCGTACCGGGTGGTCCCGCCGTCGGTCATGGCCGGTCGCCCGGGGTCAGGCCCGCAGCCGGTCGGCGACCGCGGCGACGTGCTCGTCGGACTCGGTCAGCGCCACCCGGACGTGCTGGTTTGCGGTGGGGCCGTAGAAGACGCCGGCCGCGACCAGGATGCCCCGTCGGGCCAGCCAGTCGACCGTTTCCCAACAGTCCTCACCACGGGTGAGCCAGAGGTAGAGGCCGGCCTCCGAGTGCTCGACCGTGAAGCCGGCGCCGGTGAACGCCGCAGTCAGCACCGCACGCCGGGCCCGGTAGCGCTCCCGTTGCTCGTCGGCGTGCCGCTGATCCTGCAGGGCGGCCACCATGGCCGCCTGCACGGGCGCGGGCACGATCATGCCGGCGTGCTTACGGACCTTCAGCAACTCGGCGACGAGCGCCGGGTCACCGGCCACGAACCCGGCCCGGTAGCCGGCGAGGTTGGACCGCTTGGAGAGCGAGTGCACCGCGAGCACCCCGTCGTAGCTGCCGCCGCAGACCTGCGGGGACAGCACCGAGACCGGTTCGGCCGACCAGCCGAGCGGCAGGTAGCACTCGTCGCTGGCCACCACCGCGCCGCGTTCCCGGGCCCAGTCGACCACCTTGCGCAGGTGCGCCGCGGGCAGCACACGCCCGGTCGGGTTGCCGGGCGAGTTGACCCAGACCAGCCGGACCCGGGAGGTCGGCCCGACCGCGGTGAGCGAGTCGGCCCGGACCACGGTGGCTCCGGCCAGCCGGACCCCCGCCTCGTACGTGGGATAGGCGATCGACGGCACCACCACCACGTCACCCGGACCGATGCCGAGCAGGGTCGGCAGCCAGGCGACCAGCTCCTTGGAGCCGATGGTCGGCAGCACGCCGAGACCAACGACCCCGGCGCCACAGGCCCGGGCGACCCACGCCGCGATCGCGTCCCGCAACGCCGGGGTGCCGGCGGTCAGCGGGTAGCCGGGAGCGTCGGACGCGTCGGCCAGCGCCTGCCGGATCACCTCGGGCACCGGGTCGACCGGCGTACCCATGGAGAGGTTGATCAGGCCCTCTGGGTGCGCCGCGGCCAGGGTGGCCGCGGCGGCCAGGGTGTCCCAGGTGTACTCGGGCAGCCGCGACGAGACCGGCGCGGGCCCGTTCAGTGGCCCTCGCCGCGCGGCGGCTGCGCGGCGACGAAGGTGGCGTCCTTCTCCACCTTGCCGATCTTCGAGGCGCCACCGGGCGAGCCCAGGTCCTCGAAGAACTCGTAGTTGGCGCCGGTGTAGTCCTTCCACTGCTCCGGGACGTCGTCCTCGTAGAAGATCGCCTCCACCGGGCAGACGGGCTCACAGGCACCACAGTCGACGCACTCGTCGGGGTGGATGTAGAGCATCCGGTTGCCCTCGTAAATGCAGTCGACCGGGCATTCCTCGATACATGCCTTGTCGAGCACATCCACGCACGGCTCGGCGATGATGTAGGTCACCGGTCTTCTCCTCCGCAAGACACGCCGCGATCTCCCGCGACGGTTAGAGCCTAGTATCTCGCCGGGGAGGGGGTCGATCGTGCTCCGACAGCAGGATGTGGGACACCGGATAGTGGTCCGCCGGATTGTGGGGATTCGCGAAGGCCGCCCGCTCTTCTCGGATGCCCTCGGCGAGCTGGTGGAGCTGAGCGAGACTCATCTCACGCTGGCCACCGCGCAGGGCCAGCTGCGGGTCCCGGTGGCGCAGGTGCACCGGGCCAAGCGGGTGCCGCCGACCCGCCGACCGACCGCCGCCGCGGTGGTGGCGCTCGATCGGGCGGCCGACGAGGCCTGGCCGGCACCGACGCGGGGTCGACTCGGCGACTGGCTGCTGCGGTCCGCCGACGGCTGGACCGGGCGGGCCAACTCGGCGCTGCCGATCGGCGACCCGGACCGGCCGCTGCCGGCGGCGGTGGACGCGGTCGAGCGCTGGTACGCCGAGCAGGGCCAACGGGCGCTGATCAACACGCCGCTGCCGCTCGCCGCGCCGGTCGGCGCCGAGCTGGACAGCCGCGGCTGGGGCAGCCGCCCGCCGACCCTCGTGCAGACCGCGCCGCTTCCCCTGCCCGCCCAGGGCACGGCGGTCGCCAGGAACGGATCAGCCGTCGCGGGAGCCGGCGTCGAGCCGGTCACCGGGGCGGACGTCGAACCGACCTCCGGAGCCGGCGCAGAGCCGGTCCCGGGAGCCGACATGGAGCTGGTGGCCGCGCCGTCCGCGGCGTGGCTCGCCATCGCCGCAGGTCGCAAGGGCGGCCTTCCGGACGCCGCCCGGCACGTGCTCACCGCCGTGGACCAGGTCCGCTTCGCGCACGCGTACGCCGACGGCACGCTGGTGGCGATCGGCCGGGGCACGGTGACCGGCCAGGGCCGCTGGCTGGGGCTGAGCCTCGTCGAGGTGCTGCCCGAGGCGCGCCGTCAGGGGCTGGCGCGGGCGGTGATCGCGGCGCTGGCCGACTGGGGCCGCTCGGCCGGCGCCACGCACGCCTTCCTCCAGGTGGAGCAACGCAACACGGCGGCGGTCGCGCTCTACCAGCGGCTCGGGTTCACCACGCACCACACGTACCTGACCCGGGTCGCCCCACACTGACCCCGACCGCCGCCGCACACCGACCTCCACCGCACACCGACCTCCGCCGCGCACCGACCGCGGCGGCGGATGCCCTGCGGCTTGATCGACTCGACTTCGCCGATATCGGGGTGTCCAACGGCCCGGGATACCGCCATATCGGCGAAAGCGAGTGGATCAACCCGCGGACGGCCCGCCCAGCACGCGAACGACCCGTCGGCACGCGCACGACCCGTCGCAACACGCACGACCCGTCGACACACGCTCGGCCTGGTCGGCACGCGCCCAGCCTGGCCGGCGCGCGCCCGGGTCGGCCGGCGGTGGTCAGCGGCGGACGACCCGGCGCGGCTTGGCGGCCTTGACCTCGGCGTACCGCTTGAGCTGCTGCGAGCGGTGATCGAGCCCGAGCGCGGTGAGCACCAGGTACCCGATCAGCACCCCGGCACCGCTGGCGAGCAGGTAGAGCCAGATCTGGGCGAAGAACGTGCCCGCCCCGTCGGCGAACGGGTTGTAACCGACGAGCAGCGGCCCGACCAGCACGGTCAGGGCCATCGCCACCAGCACCGCGACCGTCACGTCGCCCGCCCAGGCGGCCAGCGGCCGACGACGCCCCCAGCGGAAGGCGACCACGACCAGGATCAGCCCGATCACCACGAACATCGCCAGCGTCACCCGGTCGGCGACGGTGTCGTCACCGTCGAACCAGAGCCGGATGATCAGCCGGGCGACCACGTTGACCGCGAACAGCGCTCCGGCGAGCACCCCGACGTCACGCCACCGTCCGTCCATCGCACGACCTCCTGCCGTACGCCCCGTTGCGGGGCCTCGTCCCTGGCAGGAATATCTACCACCCGTACCTGGGTGGCGTCATCAGCCGCCGAGTGTGGGCGAAGGGGCGAGGATCTGCCGGAAGCCCATCACCGCGAAGGTCATCGCACCGGCCACGATCATGGCCAGGCCGACCCAGTTGTCGCCGGCCAGCAGCAGGTCGCCCTCGCTGGTCCGGACCGAGGCCACCGCCATCAGCACGAACCACGGCACCGCGGGCAGCGCCACCGCCCACCGGCGGCCGACCGCCTCGTGCGCGAACCAGCTCAGCGCGATGTTGGCCCCGACGGCGAGCAGCGCCGACACGCCGATCAGCTGCCCGCCGACGCGAACCGTGGAGAGCAGCAGCTCCAGCACCCCGGTCAGCACCCCGGCCAGCACCACGACGATCGCGCCGGCCAGCCGCAGACCGAGGTCCAGCAGGCGCGGTGGCGGCCCCGCCGGGGGCGGGGCGTCCTGGCCTTCCAAGACCGACATCGGGGCGGGGGGCAGGCTCACCGGAGACCGGCCCCGGCGACCGAAAGCCGGTCCGGGGCGCTCTCGTCAGGCAGCCCGGCGAAGAGGTCGTCCTCCCAGCCGTACGGGCCGGCGCCCGGGCCCTTCTCGCCGACCGCGAGCGTGAAGAACTCCACGCCCATGAACTCGCCCCCGAAGTTGCCGGCGATCGAGTAGAGCCAGGAGGTGGCCGGGATCTGCGTGGCGTGTGCCCGCATGGCGGCCTCCTTCGCGGTGTGCTGGTCCGTCGCGTCGATCCGGGCGGCGATCTCGTCGTCGGGGGTACCGAAGGGCAGGTCGGCGATGTCCTCGATGCCGGCGAACGGGTTGTCCGAGGATTCGGCGAAGTGCGTGAGGCCGGCCTCCAGCACGCTGCGCGGCATGGCCGTCCAGTAGACCTTGGCGGGGGCGCAGCCCTCGGCGGCGGCCAGCTCGACGGCGCGCATCGCCACCCGGTGCGCCTGGATGTGGTCGGGGTGGCCGTAGAAGCCGTTCGGGTCGTACGTGATCAACACCTGCGGGCGTACCTCCCGCATGATCTCCACCAGGTGCCCGGCGGCCTCGTCCAGGTCGGCCTGCCAGAAGGCGCGGGGGTGCTCGTTGGTCGCGAGCCCCATCATCCCCGAGTCGCGGTAGCGGCCGGCGCCGCCGAGGAAGCGGTGGTCGGTGACGCCGAGCGCGGCGCACGCGGCAGCCAGCTCGGCGATCCGGTACCCACCGAGCTGGTCGGCCTCGGCGGCGGCGAGCTGCGCCAGAGCCGGTACGTGGATCTCGCCCTCCTCGCCGAGGGTGCAGGTCACCAGCGTGACGTGCGCGCCGGCGGCGGCGTAGTGGGCCATCGTCGAGCCGGTGCCGATCGACTCGTCGTCGGGGTGCGCGTGGACCAGCAGCAGGCGGCGGTCGGGCAGGATCGTCACGACGGTCACTCTAACTGGCGGTTCCGGTCGGCAGCCGCCAACGCGTCCGCCCAGGTCGGCCACATCACGCCGGGCACGGCTCTACGATTTGGGCTGTGGACTTTCCGGAGCTGGCCGCCCGCACCCGCCGGTTCAGCCACGGCGCGCCGCGTGCTGTCACCGTGGCCGAGGACGGCTCCCGAGTGATCTTCCTGCGCTCCGCCGGCCCGGAGGATCCGGCGGACGCGCTCTGGCTGCTGGACGTGGCCACCGCCGAGGAGCGGCTGGTCGCCGACCCGGCCACCCTGCTGGGCGCCGACAGCGACCCCCGGGCCCTCTCCCCCGGTGAGCGCGCGCTACGCGAGCGGCTGCGGCTCAGCGCCGCCGGCATCGGCTCGTACGCGCTGGACGCCGCCGGCCGGGTGGCGGTGTTCGCGCTGGCGGGCCGGCTGTTCCGGGCCGACCTGGTGCACGGCGACGTGGTCGAGGTGGCCACCGTCGGCCCGGTGCTCGACCCACGGCCGGACCCGACCGGGCGGCGGCTGGCGTACGTGACCGACGCGGCCGAGGGCGCCCGCCGGGGTGAGCTGCGGGTGATCGACGCCGACGGCACCGACACCCTGCTGGCCGGTGAGGACGCCGGCGTGAGCTGGGGGTTGGCCGAGCACATCGCGGCCGAGGAGTTCGGGCGGTTCCGGGGTTACTGGTGGGCGCCGGACGGCGGCTCGGTGCTCGCGGCCCGGGTCGACGAGTCCCGCCTGGACCGCTGGCACCTGCACGATCCGGCCGAGCCGTCCAGCCCACCGACCGCTGTCGCGTACCCCCGGGCGGGTGGGCCGAACGCGGAGGTCAGCCTGCACCTGTTGGACCTGGACGACGGCTGGGTCGACGTGCATTGGGACCGGGAGACCTACCCGTACCTGACCGGGGTCAGCTGGGGCGAGGGCAGCCCGCTGATCACCGTGCTGCGCCGCTCGCAGCAGCACGGGCTGGTGCTGGCGGTGGACCCCCGGACCGGTGAGACGCAGGTGCACGCCGAGCTGGCCGATCCGCGCTGGGTGGAACCGATCGCCGGCACACCGGCGCACCTGCCGGACGGCCGCGTGCTGGTCGGTGGCGAACTGGCCCACGACGGGTACGACGCGCGGTGCCTGTTCGCCGACGGCACCCTGCTCACCCCGCCGTCGCTGTACGTGCGGCGGGTGGTGGGTCGGCTGCCCGCCGGCACCGGCCCGGCCGACCTCCTGGTCGAGGCGAGCGACGGCGAGCCGAGCGAGCGGCACCTGTTCCGGGTCCGCACCACCATCGGTGGTGGGGTGGACGCCCGCCGGCTCACCACCGACTCCGGTTGGCACACCGCCGCCGTCGGCGGGGACGTGCTGGCGGTCGGGGTCGCCTCGCTGGACCACGCCGGGGTGCGGTGGACGGTCCGCCGCGGCGACCAGGAACTTGCCGAGCTGCGGTCGTTGGCCGCCACCCCGCCGTATTCTCCGCTGCCGCTGCTGGAGCGGGTGACCGACCGGCGGCTGCCGGCGGCGGTGCTCTACCCGGACAACCACGTGACGGGCCGGCGGCTGCCCGTGCTGCTGGACATCTACGGCGGGCCGGGGCACCAGGAGGTCGTGGCGGCCAGGGCCGCGTGGCTGGAGCGGCAGTGGTGGGCCGACGCCGGGTTCGCGGTGGTCACCATCGACAACCGGGGTACGCCGGGAGTGGCACCGTCGTTCGAGAAGGCGATCCACCGGCGGGTCGCCGACGTGATCCTGACCGACCAGATCGACGCGCTGACCGCGCTCGCCGACAAGCATCCCGACCTCGACCTGGGCCGGATGGGGGTGCGCGGCTGGTCGTTCGGGGGCTGGTTGGCTGGGCTGGCGGTGCTGCGTCACCCGGAGCTGTTCCGATGCGGGATCGCCGGCGCGCCGGTGACCGACTGGGCGCTGTACGACACCGCGTACACCGAGCGCTACCTCGGGATGCCGGAGGACGGGGCGGACATCTACGCCCACCATTCGCTGGTCGAGTTGGCCGCCGAGCCGGTCACCGGCCCGGACCAGGCCCGGCCGTTGCTGCTGGTGCACGGCCTGGCCGACGACAACGTGGTGGCCGCGCACACGCTCCGGCTCTCGGCGGCCCTGCTGAACGCCGGCCGGCCGCACGCCGTGCTGCCGCTGACCGGCGCCACCCACATGGCCGCGAACGGCACGGCCGAACGCCTACTCCCCCTGGAGCTGGACTTCCTCCGTACCCATCTGGGATGAACCGTCGCGTTGGCGGAACCCCAGGGCGTCGGCGCGGTCGCCCGTCTTGAGGTGGCCCGCGGGCGGGTCGATCAGGCGCGCCGCACGGTGTTCGACCGGCAGCCACCGCCACCGGAGACTCCGCGTTCGTGAATCTTGGATACTTTCCGTTCGCGACTGACGGAAACTGTCCAAGATCTGTTGGACGACGGCCGCCCCGTCGGCGGCGTCATCGTCCAACGTCAGTCACCCGGATCAGTCGATGTGGGGTGTCACCCTCGCCAGTTGGCCTGGCGGAGCATCGCGTCCTGTTCGGCGTCGGGCATGAGCTCCCGGACCTCCTGCGCGCAGCGGCAGGCGACGGCGATCTTGGCAGCCCACTCCAGCGCCTCCTCGCGCGAGGCCACCTCGATGACCGAGAACCCGCCGATGACCTCCCTGGTCTCCGGGTACGGGCCGTCGGTGACGGTCCCGTCCGTGGCCACGACGCTCGCCCTCTGGCGTTCGAGTCCGGCGCCGAACACCCACACGCCGGCGGTGAAGGCGTCCTGGACGACGGCGTGCGAGGCCTTGCCCACGTCAGCCCAGTCCTCGTCGGGGATGTGGTCCATCGAGCCTTCACTGAACGAGATCAGGTACCGGGTCATCCCATAACTCCCTTGTCCCGGCGGTCTCCTGCGACCGCCTCTCAGCTGTTCTACGAACGGCTCGCCCCGTATTCGACGCGGTACCGGAGGTTTTACGGGACTTCACGCACTGCCAGGAACGCGGCGAGGCCGAGCCGGGCCGTCACCTCGGCGGACGCCGATACGCGCTGCCCGGATCGCGCCGTCAACTGTTAAGTGGAGACGACAAGGGTCCCCTCCCGACGGCGCTGTCGGGAGGGGACCCTTGCCTGCCTGCGGTGTTACCTACGGCTTGACGTGCGCGTTCACGAACGACGCGTAGCCGAAGACGCTGGAGATGAAGACTCCGCCGGCCTTGGACCCGTGCACGTTGTAGGCCACGTCGACGAAGAGCGGCACCACCGGCGCGTGCTCCTTCATGATCCGCTCGTCGAGCTTGGCCCACTCCGGACCCTGCTCGGCCGCGGACAGGGCCGAGATCCGGTCCATCTCGGCGTTGATCGTCGGGTCGTTGAAGTAGGACTGGTTGCTGTTGCCCTCGGCCTTGATGGTGCGGCCGTCGTAGAGCACCGGCAGGATCGAGGCGCCGCTCGGCCAGTCCGCCGCCCAGTTACCGATGTACAGGTCCCAGGGGTTGTCCTTCTTCTTGATCTCGTCGAGCTTCGCGTCGTCCGAGATGTTCCGCAACGTGATCTTGAAGCCGGCCCGCTCCAGGTTGGCCTTGAGCTGGGCACCGATCTGCTGCTCGGTCGTGTTGTCGGCGACACCGAGGACCAGCGCGGGCGTCTGCCCGCCGAGCAGTTCCTTGACCTTGGCGACGTCGCCGTTGGCCCCCGCCGGGTACGCGTCGTACGCCTTGTAGCCGATGGTGGCCGGCGGCATCAGCGTGGTCAGCGGCGCGGCGACGGTCTGGCCGCCGAGCGCCTTGATCAGGCCCTCCCGGTCGATGGCGTAGTTGAGCGCCTGCCGGATCTTGAGGTCCTTGACCCGCTGGTTGTTGATCACCAGCTGGTTGGCGCTCGGGGTCGGCGAGAGGATGCTGCGCGACTTCAGCGAGGCATCCCCGGCCACCTTGGCGACCAGCGAGGCGGGCACGGCGTTGAAGGCGAGCGCGCTCTGGTCGGCGCCGTTGTCGGCGATCACCCGGTTGTTGGCGGCGTCCGCGGTCGGGCCGAAGGTCCAGACGAACTGGTCCGGGTACTGGTGCCGGACCGGGTCGGTGTTCGGGTCCCAGTTGGGGTTGCGGTCCAGGGTGATCTGCACGCCGACCTGGTTCTTGGCGATCTTGTACGGGCCGGACGAGAACGGCTGCTTGTCCAGGTCGACGCCGGTGTCCTTGTCCGGCGGCAGGGGCGCGGTGGTCGGCAGCGAGACCGCGAACGGCAGGTCACAGCGGGCCTTGGCGAACTCGAAGCGCAAGGTCTTCTCGTCCGGCGTGGTCAGCCCGGGCGGCAGCGACGTCTTGTTCTTCTTGAAGTCCCACTTGGTGTCGAACTGCGGGCTGTCGGCCAGCCACTCCTGGAGGTAGGTCGGGCCGCCGGAGAGGTCCGGGTCGAAGGAGCGGGCGATGCCGTACGCGATCTCCTTGGAGGTGATCGGGCGGCCGTCCTCGAACTTCACCCCGTCCTTGATCTTGAATTCCCAGACCTTGCAGTCCTTGTTGACGTTGGTGCCCGGCGTCTCGGCCAGGTCGCCGACGAGAACCAGGCCGCCCTTGCCGTCGTCCTTCCAGGTGGTCAGATAGCGGGCGAAGAGCGGGTTCGCCATCAGGCCCGCGAACGAGTACGTCCGCTGCGGGTCGAGGTGGGAGATCGGCGACTCCCGGATGATGGTGAACGTGCCGCCCTTCTGTGCCCCGCTCACCTCGGCGGCAGGGCCCTTGGAGTCCTTGGGGTCGCTCGCGATGACCCCGGTCTGCTGCCGCTCGGTGTCCACCGTGGTGCCCTCGCCCGTGTTCTCCGAGCACGCACCCAATGCCACAACCAGAGCGATCGCGCCGCCTACGGCGGCCGCCACGCGTGGTCGCATGAAGTACCTCCTTCATCAATGTGCCGTGCGGTCCGTCGGGGCGAGAACCGCCGACGTCTCGAGGATCGTAAAGAAGAAAACCTACGAATTGTGTAACAGTTGTCGATAACTTTCGCCGCCGACCGGACTGGTGGACACGCCGGTCGGCCGCCGGCTCAGCGCAGCCGGACCCGGGGGTCGATGGCCGCGTAGAGCAGGTCCACCAGCACGTTCGCCAGCACCACGAAGACGGCCGCGATCAGCACGGTGGCCATGATGGTGGGCAGGTCGCCCGAGCGCACCGCGTCCACCGCCGTGCGACCCAGCCCCTGGATGCCGAAGGTGGTCTCGGTGATGACCGTGCCGCCGAGCGCGCCGCCGACGTCCAGGCCGGCGATCGTCACCACCGGCGTGATCGCCGCGCGCAGCGCGTGTCGCCCGTACACCTTGGGTTTTGCCAGGCCCTTGGCCCGTGCGGTGCGGACGAAATCCTCCGACAGGGTCTCCAGCATCTGCGCCCGGGACAGTCGGGCGTAGATGGCCGAGAAGAGGAAGGCCAACGCGACCCAGGCCAGCACCAGCCCACTGGCCCACTTCGCCGGATTGTCGAAGATCGAGGTGTAGCTCGGCACCGGCAGCAACCGCAGGTTGTAGACGAACACCAGCAGCAGCACCGCGCCCACGAAGTAGAGCTGCAACGAGGCGCCGGTCAGCGAGAAGCCGATCGCCAGCCGGTCCAGCCAGGTGCCCCTGCGCAGCGCGGAGACCATGCCCAGACCCACCCCGAGCAGCAGCCAGAGGATGGCCGCCGGGATCACGATGCTCAGCGTCACCGGCAGCACCCGGGCGATGGTGTCCGAGACCGCCTCGTTGGTGACGTACGACCAGCCCAGGCAGGGCGCGTCGCACCGGCCGCCCTGGGCGCTGCCCAGGTCCCGCCCCATGACGATGCCCTTCATGTAGCCGGCGTACTGGCTGATCAGCGGGTCGTTGAGGCCCAACTCGGTCCGGACCCGCTCCAGCCGCTCCGGGCTGCAGTTCTTCGGGCACATGCCGGTGACCGGGTCACGCGGCAGGGCGAAGAACATCAGGAAGGTCAGCACGCTCACCGCGAAGAGCGTCAGCGTGGCCGAGAAGAGTCGCTTGATCAGGAATCGCGCCATGGGAAACCCCTACCGGGACGACTTCGGGTCGAGCGCGTCACGCAACGCGTCGCCGAAGAGGTTGAAGGCGAACACCAGCGCGAAGATCGTGATGCCCGGGAAAAACACGTACGCCGGGTCGGTCTGGAGGAAGTCCAGACTGCGGTAGATCATCCGGCCGAAGCTCGGCGTCTCGTCACTGAGGCCGACGCCGATGAACGAGAGCGCGGCCTCGCTGGTGATGAACTGCGGCACCGCCAGGGAGAAGGAGACCAGGATCGGCGCCCAGATGTTCGGCAGCAACTGCCGGAAGAGCATGTGCCCCAGCCCGGCGCCGCTGGCCTTCGCCGCCTCCACGAACTCCCGCTCACGCAGCGCGATCACCTGCCCGCGTACGAGTCGGGCCGTGCTGGTCCAGCCGAAGATGGCGAAGACGCCGATCAGCACGCCCACCCCGAAGGCGGACGACACCTGCCCCCGCTCGCCGTAGAAGCGCAGCGTGATGGTGGGCGTGAGGGCCAGCGCGATGATCAGGAACGGCATGGCCAGGGTCAGGTCGGTGATCCAGTTGATCACCGCGTCGAGCCAGCCGCCGAGGTAACCGGCGAGCGCCCCGAGCACGACCCCGATCGTCGCGGTGATCAACGCGGCGGCGAACGCGATGAACAGCGACGTCCGCAACCCGTAGATCAACCGGATGAAGATGTCCCGGCCCAGCCCCGGCTCCAGGCCGAACCAGTGCTCGCCGGTGACCCCACCGGCGTAGCCCAGCGGCATGCCGAAGCCGTCCAGCAGGTTCTGGAACTGCTCACGCGGGCCGATCCCGTAGACCATCTCGATCAGCGGCGCGGCCAGCCCCAGCACCATGAAGAAGATCAGCAGCACACCGCTGACCATGGCCGTCCGGTCGCGCCGCAGCCGGAGCCACGCGAGCTGACCGGGCGAACGACCGACGACACCCTTCACCGCGGGCCCGCCCGCGTCCGCGCTGGACTCGATCTCGGCCAGCGCCACACCCTCCACCGGGGACAGGCTCACGGCGACACCTCCTCGACGATCGCGCCGGCAGCATTCCCCGCGGGGGCCCCTTCCGCTAGCAAGCTCGCGCCCACGGCCTCGGGGAAGTGACACGCGGTGGCCTGGTTGCCGCCGTCGCGCGGCACCAGCGCCGGCTCCTGGGTGGCGCAGATGTCCTGCGCCTTCCAGCAGCGGGTGCGGAACCGGCAGCCCGACGGCGGGTCGAGCGGGGTGGGTACGTCGCCGCTCAACCGGATCCGGCCGCCCGGGCCGAGCCGGGTGACGTCCGGGATCGCCGAGAGCAGCGCCCGGGTGTACGGGTGCTGCGGGCGCTCGTAGATGTCCGCCCGGTCACCGATCTCCACGATCCGCCCGAGGTACATCACCGCGACCCGCTGGCAGAAGTGCCGGACCACGGCCAGGTCGTGGGCGATGAACACGAACGCCAGGCCGAGGTCCCGTTGCAGGTCCCGCAGCAGGTTGACCACCTGCGCCTGGATCGAGACGTCCAGCGCGGAGACCGGCTCGTCGGCGACGATCAGCTTGGGCCGCAGGGCCAGCGCCCGGGCGATGCCGATGCGCTGGCGTTGGCCACCGGAGAACTCGTGCGGGTACCGGTTGTAGTGCTCCGGGTTCAACCCGACCAGCTCCAGCAGCTCCTGCACCCGGGCCTTGATCCCGCCCGGCGGCTTGATCCCGTTGACCTGCAGGGGCATGGCCACGATGCGGCCCACGGTGTGCCGGGGGTTCAGGGAGGCGTACGGGTCCTGGAAGATGATCTGGAGGTCCTGGCGCAGCGGGCGCAGCTCGCGCCGGCCGGCGTGCGTGATGTCCCGCCCGGCGAACTCGATGCTGCCGGCGGTCGGCTCCAGCAGCCGGACCAGCATCCGACCGGTGGTGGTCTTGCCGCAGCCCGACTCCCCCACCAGGCCGAGCGTCTCGCCGGGTTGCACGTCGAAGTCGAGCCCGTCGACCGCCTGCACCAGGCCGGTGGAGCGCAACCCCTGGCGTACCGGAAAGTGCTTGGTCAGGCCGCGTACCCGCAGCAGCGGCTGGTCGGTCATCGGGCCACCCCCACGGATGCGATGTCCTCGGCGTAGAGCGTGGCGCGCTCCTCGGCGGTCAGGTGGCAGGCGACCAGGTGGCCGGCCCCGCCGGTTGAGCCGGCTTCGCCGGTTGAGCCGGCTTCGCCGGTTGGGCCTGCCGGGCGCAGCTCGGGCACCTCGGTGCGGGACCGGCCGCCGGGGCGGTCCGCGTACCGGCAGCGCGGGTGAAAGGCGCAGCCGGGCGGCAGGTTGATCAGGCTGGGCGGGTTGCCCCGGATCGGCAACAGGTCCGCGTCCGCGTCGCCGTGCAACGACGGCACGCTGGAGAGCAACCCCCAGGTGTACGGGTGCTGCGGCGTGCGCAGCACCTGCTCGACGCTGCCCCGCTCCACAGCTCGACCGCCGTACATCACCAGCACCTCGTCGGCGACCTGGCCGACCACGCCGAGGTCGTGGGTGATCAGGATGATCGCGGAGTGGAACTCGGCCTGGAGGTCGGCGAGCAGGTCCAGGATCTGCGCCTGCACGGTGACGTCCAGCGCGGTGGTCGGCTCGTCGGCGATCAGCAGGGCCGGGTCGTTGACCAGCGCCATGGCGATCATCGCCCGCTGGCGCATGCCGCCGGAGAACTCGTGCGGGTACTGGTCGAAGCGGCGCGCCGGCTGCGGAATGCCGACCCGGTCCAGCATGTCCACCGCGCGCTGGCGGGCCGCTCGCCGGCTGGCCTCCGGGTGATGCACCCGGTACGCCTCGGCGATCTGCCGGCCCACCGTGTAGTACGGGTGCAGCGCGGAGAGCGGGTCCTGGAAGATCATCGCCATGTCGCGGCCGCGCAGCCGGCGTACCTCCTCGTCTGCGAGGCCCACCAACTGCCGGCCGCCGACGGAGATCTCGCCGGTGATGGTCGTCCGCTTGGCGTCGTGCAGGCCGAGGATGGCCAGCGAGGTGACGCTCTTGCCCGAGCCGGACTCGCCGACGATGCCGAGGGTGCGACCCCGCTCGACGGCGAACGACACCCCGTCGACCGCGCGCACCACGCCGTCCTCGGTGTCGAACCGGACCCGCAGGTCGGTCACCCGCAGGTAGGCGTCCTGGTCGGAGCGCTGCACCGGCACGGTGGGACGGTCGTCCGGTTCCCCGGACGGCGCCGGATCCGAGCTGTCCACGGCCGCCTCCCTCAGTGACGAAGAGAACTTACAGGAAAGTCCCGAGGGTGAAAATAAGCTACAAAGTCGGCACCTGTCAGCGGGCCCGAGCGTAACGAGTCGGCATCGGCCCTGAACACCCCTCACCTCGCCATCCATGGCCATTCATGCCCCGCTCACACGCCGCGTGCGACGTCGGTGGCGCGGCCTCAGCTGCAATGGGCGGGTGATGCCTGCGGAAATTCTTGGTCACCGACTGCCCTGGACCGAGTCGGATTACCTCGCCCTCGGTGTCACGGCGTGCCGGATCGAACTCCTCGACGGGGGACTACTCGTCGGCCCGCCGCCGACAGTCCGGCACCAGGCGATCGTCGGCGCCCTCGCAACGGTGTTGGAGCCCGGGTGCGTAGCGGCGGATCGCACCCTGCTCCCGGTGATCAACCTACGGCTCGCCGCCACGCCGATCCTCAATCCCGACCTGGTGGTGGCGGCGACGTTGGACTTCACCGAGGACTGCGTGCCGGCCAGCGCCGTCCTGCTGGTCGGCGAGATCACGGCGCCACACACCGCGATTATCGACCGGATGCTGAAGCCCCATCTCGACGCTGCCGCAGGGATCGAGTGGTACCTGCTGGTGGAGCAGGAGACCCGCACCCTGCATCTATACCGTCGGCAGAGCAGCCAGTACACCGAGCAGTCCGTGACCAGGGCAGGTGACGTACTCGCGCTCACCGAGCCGGTGCGGGCCCTCATCCGCCCGGAGGATCTCGTCCCCTGACGGACGTCGGTCGGCTGGCCTAGGGTCGGTCGCATGACCGAGTTCGACGCGGCCACCGCCGCTGTACAGGCCGCCCTCGACGCGGGCGCCCGGTACGCCGACGCGCGGGTGATGCACCGCCGCTACGAGTCGATGACCGCGCGCAACGGCGACGTGGAGGAGCTGACCCAGGACGAGAGCATCGGGCTCGGCGTCCGGGCGCTGGTCGGGGCGAGCTGGGGCTTCCACGCCGTACCCGATCTCTCTGACGCGGCCGCCCGCGACGCCGGCCGACGCGCGGCCCGGATCGCCACGGCGAGCGCGCGGGTGCCCGGCCCGCCGGTCGATCTGGTGCCGGTCGAGGCGGTCACCGCGAGCTGGTCCTCGGGCTGCCAGATCGATCCGCTCGGGGTGCCCCTGTCGGACAAGGGCGACCTGCTGGTCGGTGCGACGCGCACGATGGCCGAGCACGGCGCCGACCTGGCCGAGGGGCTGTACCAGATCTGGGACACCGCCAAGTGGTTCGTCTCCAGCGAGGGCCACCGGATCGACCAGCGGATCCGCGAGTGCGGCGGCGGCATCTCGGCCACCTCCATCGGCGACGGCGAGACGCAGCGCCGCTCCTGGCCCAGCTACCGCGGGCAGTACGGCACCACCGGCTGGGAGCTGGTCGAGTCGCTCGACCTGGCCGCCCACGCCGCGCAGATCGCCGAGGAGTCCCGGGCGCTGCTCACCGCGCCGCCCTGCCCCGCCGGCGAGACGGATCTGATCCTCGGCGGCGAGCAGTTGGCCCTGCAGATCCACGAGTCGGTCGGGCACGCCATCGAGTTGGACCGGATCCTCGGCTGGGAGGCCGCGTTCGCCGGCACGTCCTGGCTGGATCTGGCTCAGCTCGGCTCGCTGCGCTACGGCTCCGAGCTGATGAACATCACCATCGACCCGACCATCCCGGGCGCGCTGGGCAGCTTCGGCTTCGACGACGAGGGCTCCCCGGCGGTCAAGCGGGACGCGGTCCGCGACGGGCGGTGGGTGGGCGTGCTCGCCGGCCGGGACTCGGCCGCCATGGCCAGCCTCGACTACGGCGGCAGCGTACGCGCCGACGGGTGGGCCCGGTTGCCGATGGTGCGGATGACCAACGTGGGCCTGGAACCCGGCCCGCACACCCTGGACGAGATCATCGCGGCCACCGACGACGGGGTGCTGATGGACCTCAACCGGTCGTGGTCGATCGACGACAAGCGGCTCAACTTCCAGTTCGGCTGCGAGGTCGGCTGGGAGATCAAGAAGGGGCGGCGGGGGCGGATGCTGCGCAATCCCACCTACACCGGGATCGGCCCGCTCTTCTGGCGGTCGATGGACATGCTCTCCCGCGAGACGGTGCCCTGGGGCACGCCCAACTGCGGCAAGGGCCAGCCCGGCCAGACCGGGCACACCGGCCATCCGGCGGCGCCGGCGCGCTTCCGTAACGTCCGGGTAGGGGTGTCAGCGTGAGCGCGAGGAGTGCGCCGGGTTTGCGAGCCCCGCAGTCGCGAACGAAAGGAGTGCCGGCGTGAGCGCGCCTACCGAGCTGGAGTTGGCCGGGCAGGTCGTCGAGTTGGTCCGGCGTCTCGGCGGCCCGGCCGCGCAGGCCGAGGCGGTGGTGACCCGCGCCGACCTGGCGCTGACCCGGTTCGCCAACTCGGCCATCCACCAGAACGTCGCCGAGTCGACCGTCGGCATCCGGCTGCGGGTGCACGTCGACGGGCGGACCGCCGCCGGCAGCGGCAGCGTCGTAACCGCCGACGGGTTGCGCGCGCTGGCCGAGCGCACCCTGGCCGCGGCACGGCTCTGCCCGCCTGACCCGGGTTGGCCGGGGCTGGTCCCACCCACATCCGCGCCGCTCGCTCCGCCCGTCGACGAGGCCACGGCGCACGCCGAGCCGGATCAGCGGGCCGACCGGGTCCGCGCGTTCGTGGCCGCCGCCGGCGGTCTCAGCACCGCCGGTTACTGCCGCACGGCGCACCGCTCGTCGGCGTACGCCAACTCGGCCGGGCACACCGCGCACGGCCGCTCGGTGGAGGCGGCGATGGACGGCATCGCGCGCCAGGCCGGCGCGGACGGGGTGGCCCGGCGCTGCGCCGACCGGCTGTCCGACATCGACGGCGCCGAACTGGGCGGGCAGGCCGCGGCGAAGGCTCGGGCCGCGGCCGACCCGGTCGAGCTGCCGCCGGGGCGCTACGAGGTGGTGTTCGAGCCGGCCGCCGTGGCGGACCTGTTGCAGAACCTCTCCTGGTACGGCTTCAACGGCAAGCGGTACGCCGAGCGGCAGTCCTTCGCCGAGCCGGGCGCGGCGCAGTTCGACCGGGCGGTGACCCTGGTGGACGATCCGCTGGGCGCGTCGGGGCTGCCGTTCGACGCCGAGGGCACCGGCCGGCGGGCGCTGACGCTGGTCGAGGCGGGCACCACTCGCGCGGTGGCGCACGACCGGCGCACCGCCGCCGAGGTGGGCGCCGAGTCCACCGGGCACGCGGTCGCCGGTGGCGCCACCTGGGGGCCGATGGCCCGCAACCTGCGCCTGGCCGGGGCGGCGGCCGGTCCGGCCAGCGCGACGGGCCGGAGCACCACGGGCGCGGCGGCCGGCGCCGTGGTCGACGCGGACACCGCCGCGCTGGTCGCCGGCGTACGCCGGGGGCTGCTGGTCACCGACCTCTGGTACACCCGCGTGCTCGACCCGAAGAGCCTCGTCGTCACCGGGTTGACCCGCAACGGCGTCTGGCTGGTCGAGGACGGCACGGTCGTGCGGGCGGTCCGCGATCTGCGGTTCACCGAGTCGTACCCGCGGGCGCTGGGGCCGGGCGCGGTGCTCGGGCTGGGCGGGCGGCCGGTCCGTCAACCGGACCGGGTGGACGGTGTCTGGTGGGCGGCGCCGCCGGTGCGGCTGGCGTCCTGGCACTTCACCGGGGGTGCCTCCGGCTGAGCGGGCGGGCCGACAGTGATCTTTTCAACACCGTGCCATTGACCGGCGTACCAGGGCTTTTGCGCAGGTCGGACACACGGGACGGTCCCTTGCGCGGACGGCTCGCAGAGATCGGCGTAACGTGTGTCACTTAGCTGCGCCGGTCGATCCGGCGTGGTTGTTGGTGTGCGCATGACGTGGCAGCGGGTGCGGGTTCGCCGGTCCGCGTGCCGACCGGAGAAGATCAGCCCGCCCGTACGGGCCCGTCGAGGAGACGACTCGAATGACATCAACGGCAACGAGGCCGCGGGGAGCGCGGGCGCGCGCCGCCATCGCGGCGAAGACGTTGCGTACCGACCGCTGGTGGTTCGCCCCGCTGATCACCGTGATCGGGCTGAGCGCCTGGGTCGCGTACGCGACGGTCCGGGTCTTCATGCACAAGTGGTACTGGGTGGACGACTTCCACTACCTGACCCCGTTCTACTCGCCCTGCGTCACGGAGCGGTGTGTCGAGGGCGCCTCGCACTTCGGCCGGTTCCTGCCCGGCTGGTGGATCATCCCGGACGCCGCGCTGACGCTGCCGTTCCTGCTGCTGTTCCGGCTCACCTGCTACTACTACCGCAAGGCGTACTACCGGTCGTTCTGGCTGTCGCCGCCGGCCTGCGCCGTGCCGGACGGGCACAAGGAGTACGGCGGTGAGACCCGATTCCCGCTGCTCGGTCAGAACCTGCACCGCTACTTCTTCTACGCCGCGGTGATCATCTCGCTGATCAACACCTGGGACGCGATCCTCGCCTTCCACTCGCCGAAGGGCTTCGGCTTCGGGCTGGGCAACATCATTCTGGTGCTCAACGTGGTGATGCTCTGGGCGTACACAATCTCCTGCCACTCCTGCCGGCACATCATCGGCGGCCGGCTCAAGCACTTCTCCAAGCACCCGGTGCGGTACAAGGCCTGGACGTTCGTCTCGGCCCTGAACGTCCGGCACATGCAGCTCGCCTGGATCACCCTCGGCACCCTGGCGCTGGCCGACTTCTACATCATGGCGCTGGCGGCCGGTTGGTTCTCCGACCTGCGGTTCATCAACTAAAGGGCCCCTGACATGACCACTACCACTCGTATCGAACGACACCACTACGACGTCGTCGTCATCGGGGCCGGCGGCGCCGGTCTGCGCGCGGCGATCGAGGCCCGGCTCGCCGGCAAGAAGACCGCGATCATCTCCAAGTCGCTCTTCGGCAAGGCGCACACGGTGATGGCCGAGGGCGGCGCCGCCGCCGCGATGGGCAACGTGAACAGCCGGGACAGCTGGCAGGTGCACTTCCGCGACACCATGCGCGGCGGGAAGTTCCTCAACAACTTCCGGATGGCCGAGCTGCACGCGAAGGAGTCGCCGCAGCGGATCTGGGAGCTGGAGACGTACGGTGCGCTCTTCGACCGCACCAAGGACGGCAAGATCTCCCAGCGCAACTTCGGCGGCCACGAGTACCCCCGCCTGGCGCACGTGGGTGACCGGACCGGCCTGGAGCTGATCCGCACCCTCCAGCAGAAGATCGTCTCGCTCCAGCAGGAGGACCACCGGGAGTTCGGCTCGTACGACGCCCGGATCAAGGTGTTCTCCGAGACCACCATCACCGAGCTGCTGCTCGACGGTGACCGGATCGCCGGCGCGTTCGGCTACTACCGGGAGTCCGGGGAGTTCATCCTCTTCGAGGCGCCGGCCGTGGTGCTGGCGACCGGCGGCGTCGGACGCTCCTACAAGGTCACGTCGAACTCCTGGGAGTACACCGGGGACGGGCACGCGCTGGCGCTGCGTGCCGGGGCGACGCTGATCAACATGGAGTTCCTCCAGTTCCACCCGACCGGCATGGTCTGGCCGCCCTCGGTGAAGGGCATCCTGGTCACCGAGTCGGTGCGTGGTGACGGTGGCGTCCTGAAGAACTCCGACGGCAAGCGGTTCATGTTCGACTACGTCCCCGACGTCTTCCGCAAGCAGTACGCGGAGACCGAGGAGGAGGCGGACCGCTGGTACACCGACCCGGACAACAACCGGCGTCCGCCGGAGCTGCTGCCCCGCGACGAGGTGGCCCGCGCGATCAACAGTGAGGTCAAGGCCGGGCGTGGCTCCCCCGCCGGTGGTGTCTTCCTGGACATCGCGAGCCGGCGCTCCTCCGACGAGATCCGCCGGCGGCTGCCGTCGATGTACCACCAGTTCAAGGAGCTGGCCGACGTCGACATCACCGCCGAGCCGATGGAGGTCGGGCCGACCTGCCACTACGTGATGGGTGGCGTCGAGGTGGACCCGGATTCGGGTGCCGCCTTCGGCCACGTACGCGGGCTCTTCGCCGCCGGCGAGGTCTCCGGCGGTATGCACGGCTCCAACCGGCTGGGCGGCAACTCGCTGTCCGACCTGCTGGTCTTCGGCAAGCGCGCGGGTGGGCACGCGGCCAGCTACGCCGACGGGCTGGACGCCCGGCCGAAGGTGGGCGTGGACGCGGTGGAGGCGGCGGTGGAGACCGCTCTGGCTCCGCTGCAGCGCGACACGGGCGAGAGCCCGTACGTCCTCCAGCAGGATCTCCAGGCGGTGATGGGGGATCTGGTCGGCATCATCCGCCGGGAGGGCGAGCTGGCCGACGCGCTGGGCCGGCTGGCCGAGCTGCGCGAGCGGGTGGCCAAGGTGAGCGCGGCCGGTGGCCGGCGCTACAACCCGGGCTGGCACCTGGCTCTGGACCTGCGCAACATGCTGGTCGTCTCGGAGTGCACCGCCAAGGCCGCGCTGGAGCGGCAGGAGTCGCGCGGCGGGCACACCCGGGAGGACTATCCGGCGATGGAGCCGAAGTGGCGGCAGGTGAACCTGGTCTGCGCGCTGGACGGGGACACCGTGCGGTTGACCCGCAAACCACTCCCGAAGATGCGGGCCGAGTTGATCGGCCTCTTCGACCGGGCGGAGCTGGCCAAGTACCTGACCGACGAGGAGCTCGCGGAGTTCGACGCCCTCGCTGAGGAGGCGGGCAACTGATGGGAACCAAGAGGCAGTTCCGCATCTGGCGGGGCGACGAGAACGGCGGCGACCTCCAAGACTACACGGTCGAGGTGAACGAGGGCGAGGTCGTCCTCGACATCATCCACCGCCTCCAGGCCACCGACGCGCCGGACCTGGCCTGCCGGTGGAATTGCAAGGCCGGCAAGTGTGGCTCCTGCTCCATGGAGATCAACGGCATGCCGAAGCTGGGCTGCATGACCCGGATGTCCACCTTCACGGAGGACGAGACGGTCACCGTCACCCCGCTGCGTACCTTCCCGGTGATCCGGGACCTGGTCACCGACGTCTCGTTCAACTACGAGAAGGCCCGGGAGACGCCGGCGTTCGCCCCGCCGGCCGACGTGGCCCCCGGCGACTACCGGATGCAGCAGGTCGACGTGGAGCGCTCGCAGGAGTTCCGCAAGTGCATCGAGTGCTTCCTGTGCCAGACCGTCTGCCATGTGGTCCGCGATCACGAGGAGAACAAGCAGGCGTTCTCCGGGCCGCGGTACTTCATCCGGGCGGCCGAGCTGGACATGCACCCGCTGGATGCCCGGACCGACCGCAAGGAGTACGCACAGGCCGAACAGGGCCTCGGCTTCTGCAACATCACCAAGTGCTGCACGGAGGTCTGCCCCGAGCACATCAAGATCACTGACAACGGGATCATCCCCATGAAGGAACGGGTCGTCGACCGCAGGTACGATCCCCTTGTGTGGCTTGGTAGCAAGATCTTCCGCCGGGGCGAGACGCCCCAGACCAGCGTGACCACCGCCCGTCAGGGCTCGGCGACGCCGCCGAGTACGAGCCGGGGCGGGACGCACTCGCACGCGGGTGGTTCGCACGACCCGCACGCCGAGGCGCAGGCGCAGAGCGGCGTCAACTGGCACCGGGAGGTGCCGCACCCGACCGCGCCGGCCGTCGACGACCGGGGCCGGTTGCCGCTGACCGAGCTCACCTTCGACCGGGCCGCCGCGCCGTCGCCGTTCGGTGACGACGTGACCTTCCCGCTGCCTCCGGAGCACCTCAACTTCGCCCACCCGGAGCAGGACGACAAGCACTGAGCACGACCACCAGGACGGGGGCCGGCCGGCATTGCCGGGGCCCCCGTCCCCCATTTCCAGGGTTGATCATGCGGTGCACCCACCCCATGATCAATTACTTGGCAACCGGGGATCCGCGAGCAGGGGGCGGAGCGCGGCGACGATGGGAGCGTCGGCCGGGAGCCAGGTGACCGAGTCCAACTCGTCGGCGGTGAGCCAGCGCAGCGCCGAGTGCTCCAGCGCCTGCGGCTGATCGTCGTGCAGCAGCCGGGCGGCGTACACCTTGAGCACCGAGCGGCCGTGCGCCATCCGCACGTCGCGGCCGACCCGGTCGCCGATCTGCACGCGTACGGCCAGCTCCTCGGCGCACTCCCGGACCAGCGCGTCCGTCTCGGCCTCCCCCGGCTCGACCTTTCCGCCGGGAAACTCCCACATCCCCGCCACCTCGGGCGGGGCGGAGCGGGCACAGGCGAGTACCCGCCTGTCCCGGATGATCGCCGCTCCCACGATCACCTTCAGGTCCCGTCGTTCGGTCTGCCCGCCACCATTAGCCCGTTCGGTCCGCACGGGCGTCCAGGGTGCCAGATCAATCGGCGGTTTGGGTACCGTCGCCGTCCGCTAGGCCAACAGAACACGGAAGTGTGGGCGTGGACACTCCTAGCGAGCGACGACAGACTAGAGGGCACCGACAAGACACGGGATGGCGACGATTTGGCCACAAGCCGGCAACGGCGCTTGGGGGGTGCGGTTATGCGCGTGCTGTTCAACAGCCGGGCCAAGCACGACTACCTTTCCGACGCGTTGACCTTGCTCTCGGGTTGGACGCGTGAAGGCGAGCAGATCCGACGGACTCTGGAGATCGACGATACCCAACACGCGGCGCTGACCGAGCGGGTGAAGGTCGTCGCCGACGCACTGCGGCTGCGTCCCGAGATCAGCCGCCGGTCAGACAGTACCCAGATCCGGGTCGGGCACGGTAACGACGAGCCGCTGACCGAGGGCGAGGTCCTGCTGGCGGCCCGCATCGAGGACGCCTACCGCGCGGTCATCGAGTCCTGAGGGCTCGGTGTGAAGTCGTGAGAATACTGAGGTTTCCCTGAAAAGTACCCGGGTATCGATTCGGTGCGGTAGCGGACAACAAGCCGCAACCAACCTGAGTCTCTGATACTTCACTTTTCGGGAGCTGACATGACCACCCCCATCCAGAACCGCGGCGCCGACCACGTCGAGCACGCCGGCCAGCACGACGTCCGCCGCGTGCACCGGCACGGCGACGAGACCAAGCCGTCCTGGAAGACCACCGAACTGGCGGTCTACCTGCTCGCCGTCATCGGGGTCCTGATCGCCTCGAACGCCGTCGGCGACGGCGCCGCCAACGACGGTGGCGACTACTTCGCCGCCGACAAGGCCTGGTGGTACATCACCCTGCTGACCATCGGTTACCTGGTGAGCCGCGGCCTGGCCAAGTCCGGCAGCCGCAGCGCCGACCACGACCCGCGCAGCGACCACTGACGCACCGCGGAAAGCCCCGCACTTCCCGTTCGGACGGGGAAGGGCGGGGCTTTCGCATGGTCGGGTTCATCCGTCGGCGCGGGCGTCCTGCGGGTACCAGCGCAGCTCCACCGAGTTGCCGTCCGGGTCCCGCACGTAGATCGAGGTTGCCGAGCCGCGCGCGCCGAACCGGTCGACCGGCCCGGTCAGCACCGTGAAGACGCCCGACTCGATCACCCGCTCCCAGTCCAGCGGCGCCACCACCAGGCAGAAGTGGTCCACGTTGGTGCCCTGCCGGTCGCCTCGGACGAGGTCGATGATGCTCTCGGGGCTGATCCGCACCGACGGGAACGGGACGGTTCCAGCGCGCCACTCGTCGACCCGTACCGGCGCGAGCCCGAGCCGGCCGCAGTAGAAGTCCAGCGCCCGCTCCACGTCCGTGACGGTCAGCACCAGGTGGTCGAAGCCGGTCACCCGTACGGCGCTGTGCCTGTCGGTTCGCTCGCTCACGCCTCCTCCAGCGCGGCGGCCGCGCGCAGCCAGTCGGTGAACAGGGCCGGGTCGATGTCCGCGACGCCGTGCAGCTTCGCCACCGCCATGGCCCGCGCGGCGGGCACCAGTCGCCCGGACGGGTCGGCGATCTCCTGCCCTCGCCACAGCCCGAAGGTGACGTAGGAGCCGTACGCCTTGACCAGGCAGACCGGACGTCGACCGGGCCGGTCGCCCAGACTCCACACCGGGTGGCCGTGCCACATCGCGCCGGTCGCCCCGGGCAGGGCGTCCGCGATGACGGGCGTCAGCTTCTCCCCGACCTCGCGGAGCGGGCCGGCCAGGCCGGCCAGGTAATCGTCGATGCTCATCTCGCAGCCTCTCGGTCGAGCGTGCTCTCCTTGCCGACTTCACTATCCGGCGACGGGAACCGCCGACCAAGATCGGTTGCGGCTACGATCGTTGACCACCGGTCAACGATGGGAGCGATGTGCTGGAGCGGTACGAGGTCGAGACGTTCCTGACCCTCGCCGAGGAGCTGCACTTCGGCCGGACCGCCGAGCGACTACGGGTCAGCACCGGCCGGGTCAGCCACGTGGTCAAGAAGCTGGAGCGCCAGATCGGGGCACCGCTGTTCGCGCGGACCAGTCGGGTCGTCCGGCTCACCCCGATCGGGCGGCAACTCGCCGACGACCTGACGCCACACGTGGCCGGGATCGACGCGGCGGTCCGCCGCGCGGTCGACGCCGGCCGAGGCGTCACCGGGACGCTGCGGGTGGCGTTCCTCGGCGAGTGGACGGCGCCGGTGCTGCTCCGGGCGGTGGCGCTGTTCTCCGAGCGGCACCCCGACTGCACGGTGGAGGTGCACGAGGCGCAGCTGTCCAACACCCGGGCCGGCCTGCTCGACGGCTCGACCGACGTACTGATCGCCTCGTACCCGTTCGACGGGATGGTCAACGGCCCGGCGCTGCTGTCCGAGGACCGGATGCTGGCGGTGGCCGCGGGCCACCCGCTCGCCCGGGAACGGTCCGTGTCGCTGGAGGTGCTCGCCGACCACCCCGTGGTGCAGTACCCGTCGGTGACGTCGGTGGAATTCAAGCGGGACCGGACCCCGGAGCACACCCCGTCCGGCCGGCCGGTGCCGAAGGGGCCCGCCGGGAACACCTTCTCCGAGATGCTGTCCCTCGTGGCGATGGGCCGGGGTGTGCTGCCGGTGGGCGGGCACACCCGCCGCTACTACCCACGCCCCGACGTGACGTACGTGCCGATCCACGACGCGCCACCCATCGAGCGGGGTCCGGTGTGGCTGGCCAGCAACACCACCACCCGGGTACGGGAGTTCGTGCGTGCCGCGACAGACGCGAACAGCGCGGACCGGTGAGACACGGCGAGTTCCGCCATCCGCGGCTGGTCCAGGTCTACGACGCCGAGTGCGCGTGGGGGCCGGACGACGACTTCTTCCAGGCGGTGGTCGACGAAACCCCGGCCGCCCGGGTCCTCGACCTGGGCTGCGGCACCGGCCGCCTGACCGTCGCCCTCGCCGCCGCCGGCCACACCGTCACCGGCGTCGACCCCGCCGGCGCGTCCCTGGCCGCCGCCCGGGTCAGGCCGGGCGGCCAGCAGGTGACCTGGATCGAGGGCACCTCGGCCGTGCTGCCGGACGGGGCGTTCGACGTGGCGGTGTTGACCAGCCACGTGGCGCAGTACTTCGTCGACGACGCGGAGTGGGCGCGTACCCTCGCCGACCTGCACCGGGCGCTGGCACCCGGCGGCCGGCTGGTCTTCGACGCCCGCGACCCGGCGGACCGCCGCTGGGAGCGGTGGAACCCGGTGGACTCGCCGCGGCGGATCAGGCTGCCGGACGGCGACGAGGTCCGCGCGTGGACCGAGACCACCGGGGTACGCGACGACGCGGTCAGCTTCACCCACCACTACCACTTCGCCGACGGCGAGGAACTGCTCAGCTCGGCCACGCTGCGGTTCCGCACCGAGGCGCAGCTGCGCGACTCCCTGGGCACGGCGGGTTTCACCGTGGATCGCATCCACGGCGGTTGGCGCCGCGAACCGGTCGGCCAGGGCGACGGCGAGTTCCTGGTCATCGCCCACGCCAGCCGGTTGGCGCCGGTTGCCTAGCCTGGTTCGCATGGCGAACATCGCGTACGACCGCAAGGAGCAGGTCCAGCAGATCGAGAGCGGGCTCCTCGACGGTGAACAGATCATCGCCGTCTACGACGCTGTCGGCACCGGCACCGGGTTCATCGGGCTGACCGACCGACGCGTGATCATCCAGGACCGCTCCTTCGTCGGGAAGCGGCATGCGATCACCAGCATTCCGTACTCGAAGATCACCAGCGTGAGCGTGGTCAGCAACAAGTCCTGGGGTGGCACGTTCTTCTCCACCGGGGCGATCGCCATCCACGTCGGCACGCACACCTACGAGGTGGAGTTCCGTGGCGCGCAGAAGAGCCACCACGTGCACAACGTGATCCTGCACCACATCTCCTGACCGCCCGACCAACCGCGGGCCCGGTCGAGGTAAATGCCTTGCCGGGCCCCGGCGTCCTCTGGTGTCCTCACCCGACAGCCGCGCGAAGGGAGCAGCCGCCATGCCGCACTTGACGAAGACCCTCCGACCGAACGTCATCCGACCTGAGGAATCGAGGCTTCGTGAGCAGATCCGCTCCGACATCCGCGACGCGGGGAAGCACCGCTGACCTTCTGACCACCCCCGGAGGCCGCTGATGTCGGTCTTCGACGATCCCGGCCTCTTCGGCCGGCTGTGGGCCGCCGGCTACGACGACGGACCGAACCCCGACCCGATTCCGGCCGTCGACTTCCTGGCCAACCTGGCCGACGGCGGGCCGGTACTCGAACTGGCGATCGGCACCGGCCGGATCGCACTGCCGCTGGCCGAGCGCGGCCTCACCGTGCACGGCGTCGAGGCGTCCGAGGAGATGCTGGCCGAGATGCGGGCCAAGCCGGGCGGCGACCAGATCCCGGTCGTGGTCGCCGACATGGCGGACGTACCCGTGCCGGGCCCGTTCCGTCTGGCGTACCTGGTCTACAACACGCTGTTCAACCTGGTGGACGCCGAGCGACAGGCGGACTGCTTCCGCAACGTCGCCCGGGTGCTGTCGCCCGGCGGAGCGTTCGTCGTCGAGGCGTTCGTGCCCGACCCGCGCAGCTTCGACCGGGACGAGCAGGTGCAGGTACGCGCCGTGACCGAGGACTCGGCGACGATCCGGCTGCACCGGTACGACCGGCCGGCGCAGCGGTTCATCCGGCAGACCATCACCTTCGACAGTGCGGGCGTGCACCTGAAGCCCTTCGCGATGCGGTACGCCTGGCCGCACCAGATCGACGCGATGGCGCAGCAGGCGGGGCTCCGGCTCACCGAGCGGTACGCCGACTGGCAGGGTCGACCGTTCGACGCGGACAGCACGTCCCACATCTCCGTCTACCGCGCCCCGTAGCGGCGGTTGGTCGACTCCGGGACCGGGGAGCCGGTGGTGTCGATGTGTCACTGTCGATGACACCCGACCTCCACGGCCCCGGGGTCGATCTCCGTCAGCGGAAGCGAGGTTGGGCGTCGTCGTCGCCGGCATCGGCCCGAAACGCCGCGCCGCACGCGAGAACGCCCGACTGCGCGCGGCGCTGCTCGGTGGCGAGATCCCACCGAAGGCGGACGTGCGTCCGGACCGTGTCGTACCCGGCGGGCACGATGCGGGACATGTCTGAGCCGACTCCGCACCGACACAACGCCATCGACTACGTGGAGCTCACAGTCACCGAGCTCGACCGGGCCAAGCGCTTCTACGCCGACGCTTTCGGCTGGGAGTTCAACGACTACGGGCCGGGGTACGCCGGCATCCGGAGCCCAAAGGGTGTCTCCGCACCGGAGGTGGGCGGTCTGCGCGCCGACCAGGAGGTCCGGACGGGCGGCCCGCTCGTGCTGCTCTACTCGACCGATCTGGACCGGTCCGTGGAGGCGGTGAAGGCCGCCGGCGGTCAGGTGGTGGACGGGCCGTACGAGTTCCCCGGTGGCCGACGGTTCCACTTCACCGACCCCAGCGGCAACGAGCTGGGCGTCTGGGCCGAGCAGTAGCGTCTCGGGTCACTCCCGGCCGGCCGGCTCGTCAGGACGTCGCGGCCGACTGCCCGCTGCGGTCGCCCGGCCTCGTGCCGTGCCCGGGGCGGCGGGTCAGCACCTGGGGGCCGGCCTGGGTGATCGCGACGGTGTGCTCGGAGTGGGCCGAACGCGAGCCGTCCGCGGACCGGATCGTCCACCCGTCCTGGTCAAATCTGATCTTGTCGGTGCTGCGGCACAGCCACGGCTCGATCGCGATCGTCAGGCCAGGCTTGAGTTTCATGCCCCGGCCGGGGCGGCCGCTGTTGGGCACGTGTGGGGCCTCGTGCATGGTGCGGCCGATGCCGTGCCCGCCGAATTCGTCGTTGACCTGGTAGCCGTAGCGATGGGCGACCTCGCCGATGGCGGCGGAGATGTCGCCGAGTTGATTGCCCGGCCGCGCGGCGTCGATCCCGGCCTCCAGCGCGACCTCGGTGGCCTCGATCAGCTTCAGGTCCTCCGGGGCGGGGGTGCCGACGATGACGGACAGCGCGGAGTCGGCTACCCAGCCGTCGATGCCGACCGCCATGTCGATGCTCAGCAGGTCACCGTCGCGCAGGGCGTAGTTGTGCGGCAGGCCGTGCAGCACGGCGTCGTTGACCGAGAGGCACAGGACGTTGCGGAACGGACCGCGGCCGAACGACGGCGTGTAGTCCCAGTAGCAGGACTCGGCGCCGCGTTCCTTGATCCGGCGGCGGGCGTGGTGTTCCAGGTCCATCAGGTTGACCCCGACGGCGGTGACCTCGCGCAGCTCCGCCAGCAGCTCGCCGACGAACTGGCCGGTCACGGCCATCCGATCGATCTCCTCGGGGGATTTAAGTTCGATCACGATCAGCCCTTCCCTCTCCGTAGCGGTATATTTATACCACGCTGTTCGGGGCGCCCCGCGAGTTGGCTTTGCCGGGCCGAGAAGGCGGATCTATCCTGCTGACATGGTTCGCCCACCGCTCACACCCGAACAGATCGCAGCGGGGCAACGTCTCGGGGCGGCGCTTCGGGTCGCGCGGGGCGGCCGCAGCCTTGTCGAGGTGGCCCTGGCGGCCGGCATCTCGCCGGAGACGCTGCGCAAGATCGAGGTGGGCCGGCTCCCGGCACCCGCGTTCGGCACCGTGGTCTGCCTCAGCGAGGTCCTCGGCGTCGCGCTCAGCGACCTGGCCGAGGTGTGGCTGGCCGACCTGCGCGTCCGCGAAGCGTCCTAGCTCGCACATACCAGCACGCCGGTCGGGTGCCCGGCCCGCGGACCTGATTGCGGCAGTGAGCCGATAACGGCTGGCGCGGCGTGGAGCCCGTGGGCCATGGTCTGAGGTGTGATCGTCATCCAGCGGACACGGGTGCGATGGAGCGCGGCTGGGCGCGGCGCCCCACAGGCAGACGCCCGTCGAGGACTCGACCGTGCGGTGCCGCTCCCCACGCCGCTGCCCACGGGCGACGTCGTGGTCCACGACGTGCTGGCCGATGAGGCCGTCAACTACGCACGCCACGACGACGTACAGACCGGCGACGTGAGCATCGCCCGCGGCCTCGCCCTGTGGCTCACCCTCGACGGCTCGGCGGCCACCGTCGAGCGACTGCCCGGCAGGGCGGCTTTTCCCCGGGTCGGAACTTCGACCCGCCTGTTCACCCTCACCCACGGGCAGGTCGGCCGCTATCGGGCCAACTTCCGGTTCCGGTTCACCGACTGCGCCTGCAACCCCAGCTGGTACTACGAGAACTGGTTGATCCACATCGGCAACGGCGATGTGGGACACGACCGGTTCCTGCGCGGCCAACCCGACCGCGATGTCGACAACCGCGTCCATCTCTATGGCGGCTCCGGACGCCGAAGCAACCATTAGCAGCCGCACGCGCGACTGTCGCTCGTCAGAGAGGTCACTCGCCGCCGGTCGGGACCTGTCGACGGCCCAAGGGGTCAGCGTCGGATCGCCCTCGCTGAAGCCATGATCGCCGGGGTCATCCGTTCACCGACATGAGCGGACGTGTCCAGCCCGGATTCAGACGTTCGAGCGGACCATGGAGCCGCTCTCCCGCCACCGGCCGAAACGCGTCCGACGCCTGCTCACAGGGCCTCGCGGGGCGCCATCGTTGATGGCAGCCGGTTGCCGGCGTCTGACGGTGTCTCGTGCCCGATCTGTGCGCCGAGCGCCTGCCGGGCGGCCTCGCCCATGGGGTCGTCGCGGGTGGGCATCCCCTGGATGGTCGGCAGCACCTCCTCCCGGAAGACGCCGTGCAGCCGGCGCAGTTCCCGCGCCGGATGCCCGGAATCGTCGACCCGCACGTCCCAGAGCGGGTACGGCTGAACACCGATCACCGTCACGGTCGCCGACCGCGCGCCGTGCCGGTCACCGCCGGCCTCCTCGCCGGCCCCGATGGCCAGAACGAGCCGCTCCGCCAGGTCGAGTTCCCCACTGTGCTCGAACACCCGGACGATCTCGGCGAGGGTCTCCGGACCCACCAGGCGGTTGCCCTGCACCGCGTAACCCGGCCCGGTGCGGTGCCCCGCCCAGTCCTTCGTACGGGAGCCGGTGAAGGCGTGCGAGCGGCCCTGGCGGTCGACCATGCCCACCTGCCGCACCTCCCGACCCGGGTCCCGGGCCAGCAGCTCGGTCAGGACGTCCTGGGGCGAGCGGCCCTCGCCGAGCAGCGGCAGGCCGTCGTAGGCCAGGAACGGATTGGGGGTGGCCTGGGTCGCCACCGCACCACGGCCCGAATAAACGTGTGCGACGAGCTTGCCGACGGCAGGCCTGGCCGTCAGGGCTCCCACCCCGAGCTGGCCGGTACGCGGACACCGTGCGGCGATCGAGAAGGTCACCGTCCTACTCCCTGGTCCGCTCCGGATGCACGTTATCGACCATGTCGTGCCCCGGCACGCTGATGCAGAGCGCGCCCGGCTCAGCCCCGCACACCGGGCAGGACCGCCAATCCTCGATCGAGCCAGGATCGTGCCCCAGTTCACCAGCCATGCGGCTGATCTCCACCGCCGCCTGGTGCAGACTGTCGTCCTGATGCCGGGTGGCGGCCTGATGGACGTCGCGCACCGCGTTCTTCGCACGCTCCTCCATGGGCTCGGACATGGCAGCGTCGTTCCCGGGAGGAGCGACCTGAAACGAAGCAACTGCCGGGCGAAAGCGCTGCACGAAGCCGCGAGCCTGATAGTTCGCCAGGGCGTGCGGATGGTCCCAGTTCGAGGTACGGAGCCAGACGCGCCGCGTCCGGCCGTCCAGTTCCACACCGTTCTCCGGCCACTGAAGGCTCCACGCGGCATGCGTCAGCAGTGACAAGGAGTAGCCGCCGTATCCGTGGCCGATGTACTCCGGGCTGAGACCGAAGGTATCCAGCTCCACGTCTCGCCCTGGATGTCGGCGCAGGCAGCCCCAACCGGCCACCTCGTCCCGCACGCGGATCCACCAGTGCCGCAACGCCGGGTCGCTGAGCCAGTCGACCCAGTGCCGTGTCGACCATGCCAGGCTCGACCATCGATGCGCCGCCGCGATGCGATCGTGTACCTCCTGCAACTGCGACAGGCTGACCCCGGCAGGGTCCTCGACCGGCGCCAACGCCAGGCCCTCCACAGCCTTCGCCCACCGCAGCTGGGCCGGACCTGTCATCTCCAGATACGTGATCACCTTTTCGGAGTGCACGCTCTATCGTCTCCGGGGCGGCGGATTGCGGCTGGCCAGCATCGATCAGAACGCTGACCTGCGGGAACAGCCCGGATTCAGACGTTGAAGCGGAACTTAGAGCCGCTGTCCTGCCACCAGCGGGAACCGTGGTCGGCGCCTGCTCACACCGCGTCTACGGCTGCCATCGTTGGTGGCTGTCTGACAACGTTTGACGACGTCTTGTGCCCCCTGTGTGCCCCGACCGCTGGCACGACGTGGTTAGCTGCCGGCACCGGCATCCGTTAGCGAGGGGACCGACGTGGCGTTGACCAAGAAGGGCTCTCGGCTCATCACGGTCGACGGCGTGGTCTACAGGTGGCGGGTGCGCGGACGACCCACCTACGCCCAGGCGCTCGGTGAGCGGCCACTCGCCGTCGCCGTTGAGCAAGCCGAAGGCAACGGCAGTGTATTGCTAGCCAGCATGCCCCAGGACCACCCCAGCAACTGGATCGGTGGTCCGTCCATCCCCGTTCTTCCATCGCAGGTCGCGGCAGTCATCCGCAAGGCTCTGAGTGAGGGATGGCGGCCCAGCCAGCCGGCGACGGTCTTTCGCACGACTGCGGCCGACGCATCGCAGGAGTCGTCGACTCCTTGACCCCCAGGCAACCCGCCCAACGTATTGACCTGGAACGACCGTGCTCTTCACCTGCCGAGGCGATCCGTCACTGTCCCCGTTGTCCGCCCACGTCCGTCCTGATCGTCACTCAGTTAGTCACCCAGGCCGAAGCGCTGGCTACGACCAGAACTTCGACCACTCTCCGAGAGCGAGGAAGCGCACGAACGCGTCCTCGTCTAGCTCTTCCACCCACTGTGGCGGCATCTCCTCGACTAATAGGTCTGCGGGATAACCGGGAGCACGGCATTCCTGAACAAGAGGCGGCGTGTGCAGGGCCACCGCCATCAGGGATGGATGTGAGGCACTCACGGCCCGGGTCACGGCAGAGACCGTGAAGCCCGAGTACGAGTAGATGATGCCCCGATCCGCTCCGATGTCGAGAAGCTTCCCGACGAACTGATCTACGACGCCGACGTCAACGACCCGGCCGTGTTTCTTGCACTCGATCGCGACAGTGACTCGAACTCCGACGACCTCGCCGCAGGCCAAGACGTCGACCTGACGTGGAACCCCGCTAAGCCGACCTGGCACACGTTGGTTGTGGGTCACCGACGAAGACTGGTCAAGCGTCGAGAGCAGCTTGTGTACCGACTGCTCGTAGCGTTCCCACAGCCTGTCTGTTGGCCGGCCTGTCCGTGATGCCACCACCGCATCGTAGGGCTGGGCAGTACCGCAGGTCGACCCGTCGATCGCCTGCGGCTGCCTCTGCCCTGCCTCCCAGCAATCTCGTCGGCCTTTGTCCGGCCCCTGCGCGCCTCAGGGCTGAGCAGGTATGGAGGTGCCTTACGGGCGCGCGTGCCGCTACCCCAACTCGCGTATCGTCATCGGAACCCCGGGTCGCCCCTTGCCCCACGGAGAGCGTATCGATGACGCCTGACAACCTCTTCGAAACGACGACCACCACCGCTGGCTTCGACGGCTGGCCCACGGTCGATAGCCGATTCAAGACTGACCTGCTGGAACAGCTTCGTCGAGGTCCGGTCGATGCCGTCAATGATGTGGATGTGGCCGAAGCACTGGCCCTGTTGCTGCACAGCGACTTCATGGCCTTCGGTACAGGCGGAGGGGAGCGATTAACGGATGCTGACGCGCGACTCTCCCTGCGAGCGCTGAGGGCGACCTGCGCGCGTCTCGGCCTAGCGATCGAAGTTCCTTGGCAGGACTTCACATCTTTTCGTAGCTACTGGCTAGCGCACGACGGATACGGATCATGGGCAGCTCGTCGACAGATGGTCGGCGAGGCATTCGAGCCCCTGCTTCAACGGCTCTATCAGATGCAGGAGCAGGTTCCCGCAGGCACCGTAGTGGCACCGGCTCTCAATGCCCTTACGGATCCAGCCGTCATCACCGAGCACCTGAAGCGCCTCGCCGCCAGCGTGGACACCGACCCTCGACTGGCGGTCAGCGTCGCAAAGGACCTGGTCGAAAGTACCGCCAAGCTGGTACTGCGAGAACGTGGTGTCGAGTACAACCCGAAGGATGACCTCCCTGCGTTAGTCGCACAGGCACAGCAGGCACTACGCCTCCATGCAGCCGGCGTAGCCGACACCACAGAAGAAGCGAAGGCGCTGAAAACGATCCTCGGGTCATTGTCTCGTCTGACCCAAGGGGTCACCGAGTTGCGCAACCAGGTTGGTGTTGGTCATGGACGTGACTCCGTCCCGGGATGGGTCCGCCCGCGCCATGCTCGCCTCGCCGCTGGGGCCGCCACCACCTGGTGCAACCTCATGTTGGAGACGCTCGGGGACCCCGAAGCGCCCTGGCGCACCTGAGAAAATTGGGCAGCCGGCAAGCCTCAGCTTGGGAATCGTATTGATCTACACGCTGGCTAGTCGCTTCATCCGGGCTACCGCTACCGACCGTTCATCGCCGGCTAGGTGACGTGCTGCTGCTGCCTCGTGTTGACCGCTGGATCGGGCACGGATCGGGCATGAAGCTGGCTACTTCGCTGGGCTAGAGATCAGCCCAGACATGCGGCTCCTCGTATCGTCCGTTACCCGCCAGGCCAGGCGCATCAAACGCCAGCTGACCTGGCGGTTCTCCGGGCTCTGCTGGTCGTTGCCGGTCGTCATTGGTCATCGCTTGACAGCCCATCGACGGCCCATGCAGCCGACGGCGCTAACGGCTGGACAGGCCACGGATACTGGTCATGTGAGGTTCCCAAGGCCAGGCAGCAAGAGGAAGAAGCGGCAGCAACGTGCCCCGAGCGGTTACATCACTGGCGAGCTTCATGCCGCGAGCGAATCGAGTAACGGTGCCGGTTGCCCGATATCGAAGACTCACAAACGGATGCAGGATTGTCATGATCAGTGGCATTCACTCACCCGCGAGTACCATCATCCTGGCCATTTCCGCCGAGAACTAAACACTGTCATTCAGAGTTTGCGCAACGTGACGTTCATCTTACAATCAGAGAAATCGAATATTGAAGGCTTCGATTCATGGTATGAGCCGTGGCGTGAGAAGATGCGCGCGAGCCACGTTATGCGCTGGGTCGTCGAATCGCGCAACCGGGTGGTGAAGCAGGGTGATTTGGATGCGAAGTCCGAAGCCAAAGCCGCTCTGATCGCAGCCTATTGGACCGGCGACCCGCCTGAAGAACTAGCCACAATCCTGGGTTCAGACAGTGAACAGAGGCTCAAGCTATCGATCAATGTGCCGCCTGCCACCTCCACAAAGGAGCAAGTGCAGGAACTTGCGAGTCTGCCAGACTTCTTCGTCAGGGAGGGCTACATCGAACTGACGCGCAGGTGGGTCGATAAGGCGCTGCCTGATCGAGAGTTGGCCGATGCGTGTGCCGAAGCATATGGCTTCATGGCCGTGATGCTGGACGACCTGCACGAGAAGCTGGGCATCGAACACGGGGTGGCGCTCGGGTCATCTGACGGGGGATATTTTGTTGTTGAACGCCTGCCTCACGGCAGGTTGCCCTGCATGGTCCCTACCGAATACGCAGTCCGTCGGTTCAGGCTGTCAAACGGGGCTACCGATGTTGGTGGCAACAGATACTCGTTCTCCCCTAATGCCAAACAGCTCAATAAATCCATGAGGAAGTATGGTTCGACCGATTCGCCGCCGGAAGGTTGGGACTCGGTTATCAGCATGGCCGACTGGTGCATGAGCAACGCCAGAAGGATTCTGGCAAAAGATCGTTGGCATGGCTGGTACGTGCTTCTCTACAAGGGCAACAGGCAAGTCGCCACTGAAGCTCTGGAAGCAAGAGACAGGCCAGATAAGATGGTTCTGATGCGCGAGTTGGCGGCTGCCATTGAGCGGAGCGGCATTGACGGGCTCGTAGAGGTTGGTGACACTTGGCAGGGGGGATTTGTGCATGACGAGCAGGGGTATATCGTACCTCCTGCCCTCCAAGACGATCGCCGCGAAGCCTTGTCAGTGGTAGCGGAAGACGCGTATGGCAACCGGCGGTACCTCATCTCGCCATATCGCAGGGTAGGTAGGAGAATCGAATTCGATGGCGACCCAATCGATTTGAGCGGCACCATGTTCTCCAATAATTTGCAACCGATTCGGGACGCGTGGCGGAGGATGGGGTTCAAGCCTCAGTAATCGCAAGATCAGCCCTGAGGACCTGCCATCCCGTCTGCCGTCGACCCGCCCTTTGGGGAGCGGGCTGCCGCCTGGCCCGCCACGTCAAGACGGCCTTGACGCTCGTACGGAGACTGGCGGGTCAGGCGGTGGTCTGCTCGGCTTGCCCGGGTCGCCGGCTGACGGGATGACCGCGCAACCACCTCCAGACCGCAACCCGCCGACGGGTCTTCACCATCTCGGAGCCCGAGCGCCCCCGCCGGAGGCGTAGTAACCGCAACCCCGCCACCAGCCGCCAGCTCGCCGACGCGGCCGGTGGGCGCTTCCCTACGCCGCGCGGGCTCGTGGCCGCGCGGCCCGGCCGGCTGCCGGCTTGCCACCCGGTCAACGCTCCCTGTCGTTCTGCGGCGGCCCCATGGGCTTCCCGCTTCCGCGCCAGCCGCCGGGCGTGTTGCGTGGCCAGAGTCGGAGCGCCAGCGGAGCGACGGACGCGCGCCCAGGCGGCGGCGCTTGCGGCCCGTTCAGGGCCGCCTCGAAGACGTACAGAAACTTTGCACAACATCGCCGGCAGCCCGGCTGTCCTCCGTCGACTGATGCGCGACACGCGTCCGCCAACTGATCTGCGGCACCTCAGCGGGCTGATCGCGGCAGAAATGGATGCTGCGCGAGCTCGCCATCGCGCTGCTGTCACGGCTGGTGGCGACCTGGGCGGAACATGATCCAATGCTGCGGTGGAACTAACCAAGCAGTTCAGTGAGCAGCAATACGCTCGGGCGCTGGAGTCATGGGCGTGGCTGGATCTCGCCGGCAAGGCTCCGCGGTTTACCTCGCTGTTCGGCGATGTGTTCCTTGAGTCTGCCGACGGGGCGTGGTGGTTCCTCGACACCTTCGAAGGGCAGCTCGTACGGGGGTGGAACTCGCGTGCCGACCTAACCGCAGAACTGGACACCGAGGGTGGCCAGGACAGGTACCTCCTGGCCACCCTCGCCATGGCGGCATACCACCGGCGCGGGCTTCACCTGGACGCCGGCCAGATCTATGCCTACGCGCCACCGCCGATCGTCACGGGCAGTTTCGACGTCGATCAAATCGAGGTGTTCAACTTCGTTGCGGTGGTCAATACCGCCGGCCAGCTCCACGAGCAGCTACGAAACAAGCCCAGCTAGGAGCGGGGCAGCCACTCCGTAGTGCCCGCCGCGACCTTGGTCCGGCAGCCAGCGGCGAGCGAGTTCGGCAAAGCAGGACCGTGCGTCGGCGGCCATCCTGTCGCCTCTAGCTCGCTGGATCTGTCCCACCTCACCTGGCGGAGCTGCGTCGCACATCAGATGTCGGATGACACGCCGGCTGCGCGAACAGGCCGGGTTCAGACGTTGAAGCGGAACTCCACCACGTCGCCGTCCTGCATGACGTACTCCTTGCCCTCGATGCGGACCTTGCCCGCCGCCTTGGCCGCCGCCATCGATCCGGCCGCAACCAGATCGTCGTAGGAGACCACCTCGGCCTTGATGAAGCCACGCTGGAAGTCGGAGTGGATGACGCCCGCGGCCTCCGGCGCGGTGGCGCCGACCGGGACGGTCCAGGCCCGCGCCTCCTTGGGGCCGGCGGTCAGGTACGTCTGGAGCCCGAGGGTGCGGAAGCCGACCCGGACGAGCTGGTTGAGGCCGGGCTCGTTCTGCCCGATCGACTCCAGCAGCTCGCGGGCCTCCTCCTCGGGCAGGTCCACCAGCTCGGATTCGATCTTGGCGTCCATGAAGACGGCCTCGGCGGGGGCGACGAGGGCACGCAGTTCGTCGAGGAACGCGGCGTTGGCCAGTTCGGCCTCGTCGACGTTGAAGACGTACAGGAAGGGCTTGGTGGTGAGCAGGTGCAGCTCGCGCAGGTGCTCCAGCTCGATCTTGGCGGCGGCGGCCCCGGAGTACAGGGTGGTGCCGCCGTCGAGCACCTCGATGGCCGCCTTCGCGGCGGCGACCGCGGCCAGGCGGTCCTTGCGGAGCTTGGCCTCCTTCTCCAACCGGGGCAGCGCCTTGTCCAGGGTCTGCAGGTCGGCGAGGATCAGCTCGGTGTTGATCGTCTCGATGTCGTCGGCCGGGGAGACCTTGCCGTCGACGTGCACCACGTTCGGGTCGGAGAAGGCCCGCACCACCTGGCAGATCGCCGAGGCGTCCCGGATGTTGGCCAGGAAGGCGTTGCCCCGACCCTGCCCCTTCGACGCGCCGCGGACCAGGCCGGCGATGTCGACGAACGACACCGGCGCCGGCAGCACCTTCTGCGAGGAGAAGATCTCGGACAGCTTGCCCAGCCGCTCGTCGGGCAGCCCGACCACGCCGACGTTGGGCTCGATGGTGGCGAACGGGTAGTTCGCCGCCAGCACGTCGTTCTTGGTCAACGCGTTGAAAAGCGTGCTCTTGCCGACGTTGGGCAGGCCGACGATGCCGATGGTGAGACTCACGACGGGCCAGCTTACGCCGGTGCTGGACGGGCCGGTCCAGGCGGCTCGGTTTTCGACTCCGGCGGACCCGCGCCGGCGGGACGCCGGACGGCTGTCAGCCGAGCAGGCGCGGGGCGATGACCGCCTCCCGGACGCTGCCGTCCGCGCCGCGGCTGACCTCGTACGCCGAAACGCCCTCTCGGTCGGCGACCGCCTCGACCAGCCGGGTGCCCTGGTAGACGAGCCCGACCCCGTCGTCGGTGCAGTGGCTGGTCGGCAACGTCTCGTCACCGACCAGCTCGTGCATCAGCGGTCGCCGCTGGCCCTCGCTGTCGTAGTGCACCCCGTTGCCGTACGGCAGCCAGCCCAGGCCGTCGGTGAAGCCGCGAAGCCGGGGGCCGAAGCTGTCGGTGGCGCCACCGACGTGCCAGCAGATCGAGCCGGCGGAGACGCCGCCCAGCACCACGCCGGCCTGCCAGCACTCGTGCAGGATCTCGTCGAGCCCGTGCACCCGCCACAGCGCGACGAGGTTGGCCACGCTGCCGCCGCCGACCCAGATCACGTCCTGGGCGAGCAGGTGGGCGCGGACGTCCTCGACGTTCGGCATCGGGAACAGGGCGAGGTGCGACAGCCGGAATCGGGTGCCGGCGAACGCGCCGTAGATGGCCGTCTGCGAGGTGGGCTGGTCCCCTACGGCCTGCCCGAGGTAGCAGATGCGCGGCTGCGGGCCGGCCTCGGCGAGCTCGGCCGCCAGCTCGAACACCGGGCCGGGGCGCAGGTCGGTGGGGCCGCGGTCGCCCCGGAAGAAACCCATGCTGGTGGCGAGGATGGTCGGTTCGCTGGCGGGCATGTGGGTCCTTCCGTCGGTGCGGGACGGCTTTCATCCTGCCGCAGCGGGCCGCCGGTCGATCACCCCGCCCAGAGGCCGAGGCCGACGCCCGCTCAACCGGCGCGTCTCTGGCGGGGCACCAGGGTCAGGGCGTCGGCGATCGCCGCGGTCGGCTCGCTGGGTGGGCCTTCCGCCGGCTCGCCAGGCTGGCCCTCGGCCGGACCAACGGGGGGTGCCGCGCCGGCCGTCCGGTCGTCGTTGGCCGGCGCGTCCTCCGGCCGGTGACCCGGGGGCAGCTCACCGAACGGCCGTTCCTCCGGGGGCAGTTGCGCGGCGGCGGCGCGGGGCAGGGTGAACCGTTCGGCGGCGGCCGGGCCGGCCGAGACCGACTCGCGCAGCATCCAGCGCACCTCGTCGGCCGTCCAGCCCAGCCCCGGCCGGACGGCGATCTCCCGGACCAGCCGCCGGCCGACCCGGGTGTCGTCGTCGTAGAACCGCATGCACCAGTGGTGTGTCCACATGCCGAGCGCACGCAGGCCGGCGTCGTCGAGCGAGCGGGCCAGCCGACCGCAGGCCGTGTCGGCGAAGGCCCGCTCGACGTCGGCCGCCCGGTCCCGTTCGATCGCCCCGACGGCGGCCGGCGCCACGGCCCGCATCCGTCGGTAGAAGGACTGCGCCACCGCGCGGGGCAGCGGCGGGAACGCGTCCCGTGTCGATGTCGCCGCCCGACCCGCCACGCTCGCCATCACCGCACCCCTTCTTGAGTTGGTGGCCGGACGTTACCCGCCACGACCGACACTTTCGGGCGGAAAAGCCGCTCGGATCGTGGATAGCGAGGATGACCTGGTGCGTCTGTACGGGTGACAACGAAACGGGGTGGTGGGTGGACGAGGACGAGCGTGCCCGGTTGGCCGAGTTCGTCGCCAGCCGGACTCCGGCGTTGCTGCGGGTCGCGTACCTGCTGACCGGGGATCGCAACGCCGCCGAGGATCTGTTCCAGTCGGCGTTGGCGCGGACCATCCCGCGATGGGGGACCATCCGGCACGCCGACCCCGAGGGGTATCTGCGCGTGGTGATGTACCGCGAGCAGATCAGCTGGTGGCGGCGACTGCGGCGGTGGCGGGAGACGCCGCTCAACCCGGCGGACGAGCCGGTGGGCGCGGATCCGAGCGGCGGTTCGGACGTGCGGTTGGCGATGCGCGCCGCACTGCGCCACCTGCCACCGGCGCAGCGGACGGTGGTGGTCCTCCGCTACTACGAGGACCTGCCCGAAGCACGGGTCGCCGAGCTTCTCGGCTGTTCGGTGGGCACGGTACGCAGCCGTACCCACCGGGCCGTCAGTCGGCTGCGCGAGCTGCTGCCGGAGGTCGACATGCTGGAGGTACGGCGATGACCGATCCCTTCGAGCACCTCATCCGCGCCACCCTCACCGACCTGGCCGAGGAGGCACCGATCGTGCATGACCAGTTGAGCCGAGCGGAACGGCGGGTGCGCAACCGGCGCCGGGCCACGGTGACCATGGGGGCGGTGGGCACCCTCGCGGCCGTCCTCATCGCCACCCCGCTCGCCCTCGCGGCGACCGGCTCGGACCAGCCCCGACCGGCCGCGCCCAACCCGACGGTCGAGCCAAGCCCGCCCGTGCCCACCC